>JANMDF010000304.1:0-5370 GCA_031376145.1 Alphaproteobacteria bacterium | reverse complement strand
GAATTTTTGTGGTCTGACAAGGAAAAAGTCGCCGCCGGTCTTCGCCTTGCAATACCCTGTTTTCTCTCAAAAATTCCTACCGGTTTTAACTGATGACACGCCCTAACACTCGAGAAAAATTACTGTTATAATCTTCAGGCGCGGGCGGTATAATTTTCCTGTGGCCAACCCCAAAAAGTTATGGTAGCAGGCTTGACACTTTCGATGCTGACTGTAGTGTCTGCACACAATAACAACAGGAGACTATCACGCATGAGTGATGTATTTGATCGCGTAAAGAAAATCGTTGTACACCACCTTGGTGTTGACGAAGCAAAAGTCACCGAAACAGCAAAGTTTGATGATGATCTGGGGGCTGATAGTCTCGACCGCGTTGAATTGGTTATGGCATTTGAAGAAGAATTCGGAATTGAGATTCCTGACGATCAGGCTGAAAATATTGCTACCGTGCAGGATGCAGTCGGCTACATCGAAAATAACAGCTAAGCTTGTATAATTACGGTGCGTCGTGTTGTTGTTACAGGGTTAGGCCTGGTAACACCTCTGGCTTCAGGGGTATCTGCGACGTGGCAAAAACTCCTTGCTGGGCATTCTGGTCTGCGCCATATTGAACACTTCGATACCAGTGATCTGCCCTGTAAAATTGGTGGCACGATTACCGGCGTGGATGGTCTTTTTGATCCGTTACAATATATGGAAGAAAAAGATCTCCGTAAAGTGGATCATTTTATTGCCTTTGCATTGGCCGCTGCCCAGCAGGCTATTGAAGATGCTGGCTGGCAGGCTGATAGCGAGGAACAGCAGCACCGTACCGGTGTGATGGTTGGCTCCGGTATCGGCGGGCTTGAAACCATTGCCAAAGCTGCTGTTTTGATGGAAGAAAAAGGGCCACGCCGTATCAGCCCATTTTTTATTCCTTCCTGCCTGATTAACCTCGCTTCAGGTAATATTTCCATTAAGTATGGCTTTAAAGGCCCCAATCATGCGGTGGTAACCGCCTGTTCAACGGGGTGTCATGCCATTGGTGATGCCGCCCGCATTATCGCTTTTGATGATGCGGATGTGATGATTGCCGGGGGTGCGGAGTCCGCCATTTGCCGTTTAGGATACGCTGGCTTTGCCTCAGCACGTGCCCTGTCCACCAGTTATAACGATACGCCAACCGAGGCCAGCCGTCCCTGGGATCAAGGGCGTGATGGTTTTGTCATGGGTGAAGGTGCTGGTGTGGTGGTGTTGGAAGAATATGAACACGCCAAGAAGCGTGGCGCAAAAATTTATGCCGAAATCACCGGGTATGGCATGAGTGGTGATGCGTATCACATCACTGCCCCTTCCGAAACGGGCGATGGTGCGTATCGCTGTATGCAGATGGCGTTGAAGCGTGCGAAGCTTAACCCTGAGCAGATTGGCTATATCAACGCCCATGGTACATCTACCCCCTTGGGTGATGAGATAGAAGTGAAAGCCGTAAAACGCCTGTTTGGGGAGCATGCCTATAAACTGGGCATGTCGTCCACAAAATCGGCCATTGGCCATTTGCTGGGTGCTGCGGGTGCGGTGGAGGCCATTTTCTCCATCTTGGCCTTGCGGGACAATATCATGCCGCCAACGTTAAACCTGGAAAATCCTTCGCCGTCCTGTGACCTTAATTTTGTTGCCAAGGTTGCCCAGGAAAAGCCACTCACGCACGTCCTCTCCAATTCTTTTGGTTTTGGTGGAACGAATGCCTCGGTTATTTTTCAGAAGCTTTAGAATCCATCCAATAAAACAATTCAGCAAAAAACAACTTTTAAATCGCCCTGCATAGAAGCAGTACCCTACTCTACCTGCAGCACTGCACCCTGGAACAGTTCCATGGCTTTAGCCACCAGGGGTTCGGCACGAATGGCTTCAATACGGGCGGCCTGTGCGGCATCCCTCTGTTCACGTACAGTGGCCTCGCCCCTGGCCTCAAGGCCAGCATCCGCAATGCTGACCAGCCAGCGGTTCTCTGTCCACTGCGTCAACAATTTTCCCACGCTGTTGGCCAGATCACGCGGGGCACCATCGAGCATCACCAGTTCCAGGTGACCGGGACGCATGGCTATCAGACGTACATGCTGTTTTAAGTGATAAGCAATGCTGGCCTCACGCTTTTCTTCAAACAGACTGATAACAGCGGTAAAATCCTGTAGTGGCAATGGTGCAGGTGCGGATTGAACAGCCAGTTGCGGGGCAGTATTGCTACTGCTGGTTACAATACGCATTCCCCCGCCGCCAGGCGATGGCGGAGGTGTTTTCTGTTCCGGGTGTGGCAATTGATCCAGGGTTGGCAGATCGCGGACGTACGCCAGGCGGATCAGTACCATATCCAGAGCCATCGGGGCATTGTCCGCCAGCTTGATTTCTTCCACGCCCTTTAGCAGAATCTGCCAGGTACGGGTTAACACGGGCACAGATAATTTTTCTGCCATATCCAGTAAATCGCTACGCACAGCATCGCTAACCGTTCCCACGGGTAATGCGGCGGCATCAATTTTTAACCGACTGACCAGATGCGTGATGCGCAACAGCTCTTTGGTGAGCATGAGCGGTTCAGCACCGGTATGGATAAGATCATTGGTGGTAGCCAGTACGGCCTGAATATCACCATGCAGCAGCTGGCGAAAGATCTGCAGCATATGCTGATCATCCACCATCCCCAGCATGCCATGCACCATGTCTTCAGTAATGGCAGCATCACCGGCAAGGGCAATAGCCTGATCCAGAATAGATAAACTATCACGCACTGAGCCTTCGGCGGCACGCGCCAGGGCAAGCGCAGCAGTCTCTTCAAGCCGCACCTGTTCTTTCTCGCTGATCCGCACCAGGTGTTCGGCTAACTGCTGTAAGGTTACGCGTGGCAGGTCATAGCGCTGACAGCGCGATAGAATCGTTGCCGGTAGCTTATGAATCTCGGTGGTGGCAAACAGGAATTTGACGTGTTCCGGCGGCTCTTCCAGTGTTTTCAGCAGCGCGTTAAACGCACTGCGGGACAGCATGTGCACTTCATCAATGATGTACACTTTATAGCGGGCAATGGCGGGCTTGTAGCGTACGCCGTCAATCAGCTCGCGCATGTTGTCAACGCCGGTGTGGCTGGCGGCATCCAGCTCAATCACATCCACATGCCGATCTTCGCTGATTGCCAGGCAGTTGCTGCACGCCCCGCAAGGCTCGGGGCTGGCGGCTGTGCCGCTACCATCTGCGCCAATACAGTTAAACGCCTTGGCAAGAATACGGGCAGTGGTGGTTTTCCCTACCCCGCGTACACCCGTCAAGACAAAGGCATGCGCCAGTCGGTTAGTATTAATTGCATTGGTGAGGGTGCGCACCATGGCTTCCTGACCAATCAGGTCAGCAAACGTCTGGGGGCGATATTTTCGGGCAAGAACGCGGTACATGAGGGTAGTGCCTGGTAGCAAAAAACCAAAAAAATAACCACTGTCGTCCTTAACGAAGTGAAGAATCTCTTGATGTTGAGATTCTTCGCTGCGCTCAGGATGACAAACAGCGTAAGTGCTTGGTGCGGTGAGAAGCCAGCCACAACCCGTCGCAAATCTGTTACGGCTGCTTCGTTCCCGACCTGACCGGATTGGCAGGCACAACGTCTGCGGTGGCTTCTCAATTCATATGTATCGTGTTGCGGGATAAATGCAATTGCATATTGTCTGCTGGCGTAAGCTTACCCGCTGACTGCGGCATCTCTCGCCGGAGATATGGAATGTCTAAATTCTTGGTGTGTGATTTTTATCACATCAAAGGATCATATATTAGGTGTATCATTCAGGTATATTTTATCCAATTGAGAATGCACCATGTCGACATCATCACCATTACCCCCACCCAGAAGCACAGATGCGATTATAAAAACTTATAGGAAGGGGGAAAGAGATTTCAGCAACAGTCAATTGTATCAAGGATCTGAAAGGAATGGATTGCGGCATGTATGTCTTATCAATACCAATTTCAGCAACGCTGGGTTTACTGGAATAGATTTAAGTCATGCGCTGTTGCATGGAGCCAATCTGTCCGGGGCAAATTTGCGGGGCACTGATTTGCATAAAACTAATTTATCAGGGGTTGATTTATCTGGCGTCGATCTGACGCAGGCCAAAAATGCCGAACAAGCAACATATTTTGTTGCTGGGGTGATAGCGGCGTTTGCTACGCTTGCTGCACCCGGAGAAAGCCGCCTGCAGGAAGTGCTGGATGCCGAGGTTGAGCGATTCCGGGGTACACGGTTGAATATTGAGATATATACGCATATACGCAAGCAAGCTGAAGCCGCCTTCGCAGGGCTTGTTGGATCCGAGCGCGCCGCAGCGATCAGTGATCAGATACTCTCTGCAGCGAAGAAAGACTGGATACCCATTGAACAGAACGCTGTATTTCTGAATACAGGGGCATCACATCCATTTGGGAGTCTTGCAGCCTTCCAGATTGGGATTGCGGGTGGAAGATGTTGATGGGCATCTCTATGCTGCTACACATTCTTGCCAGGCAGCAACTTTTACGATAATAGCAAACAATGCACAACGACATTAAAATCCCCCGCCGTCACAGTCGCCAGATCCGGGTTGGCAAGGTACTGGTGGGTGGCGATGCTCCGATTGCCGTGCAGTCGATGACTAACACCCTCACCACGGATATTCAGGGCACGATTGAGCAGATTCAGGCACTGGAACAGGCAGGCGCGGATATTGTGCGGGTATCCATTCCCGATGAGGCATCCAGCGCGGCGTTGAAGGATATTGTCAAGGCCGTGCAGGTACCCATCGTTGCCGACATTCATTTTCATTATAAGCGTGGTATAGAGGCGGCAATCAATGGGGCAGCCTGCCTGCGCATTAATCCAGGTAATATCGGCAACAAGGAACGCGTGCGCGAGGTGATCCAGGCCGCCAAGGATCATGGTTGTTCCATGCGCATTGGTGTCAATGCCGGCAGTCTTGAGACCAAGCTGCTGGACAAATATGGTGGCGAACCGTGCGCTGAAGCCATGGTGGAAAGCGCGCTGCATCATGCCAGAATTCTGGAAGATAACGATTTTCTGGATTTTAAAATCAGTGTGAAGGCCTCCAACGTTTTCCTGGCCATTGATGCTTATCGCCAGCTGGCAAAAGCCTGTGACTACCCACTGCATCTGGGCATTACGGAGGCTGGCGGCCTGCAGACCGGCACGGTGAAATCCGCGATTGGCCTTGGGATGCTCCTCTATGATGGTATTGGTGACACAGTGCGGGTGTCTTTGTCAGCTGATCCGGTTGAGGAAATCAAGGTTGGTTATGAGATCCTCAAAAGCCTCAACATCCGCCATCGCGGTGTGAATATTATTTCCTGTCCATCCTG
>JANMDF010000267.1:0-1641 GCA_031376145.1 Alphaproteobacteria bacterium | reverse complement strand
GCTAGAATTATTCATAGTAACAAGACAAAGATATTAGAGTTTTAATTAGTATTAACTCTATGTATTGATCCCTAGCCCTCGCTAGCTTAGCATTTGCTGACCCTATATCCCCCACAGTTTATGACCAATTCTCCGACTCCGCCGCTATCCAACATTGATGATATTTCTTGGCATACCCTGAACATCGATAAAACGTTGAGTCAGCTTCAGGTCGATGTTAAGCACGGATTGAATAGTCATCAGGTGCAGGAACGACTGGTGCAATATGGTAGCAATGAGCTAGTCGCTGCGGCTGGCCGCAGTCGCTGGCAAATTTTGCTCGACCAATTCACTAACATCATGCTGATCATGTTGATCTTTGTGGCAGTGGTGTCGGGGGTGATGGATATTTGGAGTATGCAGTCGGGGGATTTTAAGGGATTTCCCTTTAAGGATACGATCGCTATTATGTCGGTGGTGATCCTCAACGGCATTATGGGCTATTTGCAAGAAAGTAAAGCCGAGCAAGCGTTAGCTGCTCTGAAGCAGTTGTCATCGCCCCAAGTTCGGGTCAAAAGAAATGGTCAAATTACGGAAATAGACGGACGGCAGCTGGTACCGGGCGACATTATTTTGATTGAGGCTGGTGTCAAGCTAGCTGCTGACGGTCGGTTACTCGAAGCGGCTAATTTGCAAATCCGGGAAGCAGCGCTCACTGGTGAAGCTACCGCTGTCGATAAAAATGCTCACTTGGACTTAGAGGAAGAAGTAGATCTGGGCGATAGGCTTAATCTGGTCTATCAAGGGACAGAAGTCCTGGTTGGTCGGGGCGAAGCGGTCGTTACCAAGACTGGGATGCAGATGGAGTTGGGCAAAATTGCGGCGCTGCTGCAATCTGTCGAAACCGAGCCAACTCCTCTGCAACAGCGGATTACCCAATTGGGCAATGTGTTGGTGAAAGGTTCGTTGGTGTTGGTGGCGATCGTCGTGATTGGGGGGATGATTCCCAGCCTGATGAAAGGCGGTTTCGACATCAAGATGTTTCAGGAGCTAGTGGAAGTTTCTTTGAGTATGGCCGTAGCGGTGGTACCGGAAAGCTTGCCAGCGGTGATTACCATTACGCTGGCGCTGGGCACCCAGCGGATGGTGAAACGGCAAGCCTTAATTCGGCGGTTGCCAGCGGTGGAAACGCTGGGCAGCGTCACCACGATTTGTTCAGACAAAACCGGCACCCTGACCCAAAACAAAATGGTGGTGCAAAAAGTAGCAACAGTCCAGCACGACATCACCGTGACTGGTGAGGGCTATGACCCGAATGGTCAGTTCCAAACAGGTGGCACCTCCACCGATCCAGCAGTTCATCCGGATTTAACCCGGCTGCTGTGGGGGGCAACTCTTTGTAATGATTCTCTCTTGCAATTTAATGATGGTCAGTGGCAAATCATTGGGGATCCCACGGAAGGGGCATTGGTGGTGTTGGCCGAGAAAGCGGGAGTAAGTCAAGCTGCTAGTCAGCAAACGCTGCCTCGGGTGGCCGAGATTCCCTTTGATAGCGATCGGAAGCGAATGAGCGTAGTCTGTGCCCAAGAATCAGGCTATATTACCTTCGTAAAAGGCTCTCCAGAATCGATCTTAGAACGCTGTGTTGGTGTGGTTTTTTGT
>JANMDF010000191.1:0-2614 GCA_031376145.1 Alphaproteobacteria bacterium | reverse complement strand
CAGCAGCCCTGCAGCATCGGCGGCCTTGCCTGGCAGCAATGTTGGTCTTGGTTGGTATAATATTCATCGCAAGCGCCTGCAAAAATTTGCTGAGCAATATTTTGCGCTTGAGCCAGCGGCGGTGCAGGTGTTGCGCTCGCAAGGCGAGCGGGATACCAGTTTGAATGCCGTTAAGGTCTCAAGGGCTGGCTTTACCGAACTGCGTGCGCGCCTGCCGGTTTTAAACCAGTATTATACCTATACCGGGATGCATGGGGGCACGCCAGACAGTCGGTATCTGGCTAAAATAAAGGATATTATCCTGGCCTGGTGCGATAAAAACGAACCCACCGGCAAGCCCATTGATGAAACAAATTTTGAGAATCTGTTGCGGGTGATCAAGGCACGTTGGGCAGATTTTACTGTGAGTGAACAATCACGCATTAATACATGGTTGCAAGCGTTACGGTCATCTAAAGAGGCGTGGGCGTTTATCCCTGCCAATGGTGAGGGGAGTCTGCAGTATGGCAATCACTATACCCATCATTATAAAATTCTGTTGATGGTGTATGATTTGCTGGGGATGACGACAGCCTATGCTGGGGTATTGAACGCTTTGGATGCTTTTGCATTGGTGAATTTTCCCTATGGCAATGCGAGTGTGACCGTTCCAGGCGACATGCCGCGGGCAGCAGTGGATGTGGGCGAGAGTATCGACTATATCCGGCGCGATGCGCTGCATTACCATCATTATAATCTGGAGCCATGGCTGGAAATTGCCTTGATTGAAGGCGGCACACGCTATCAGACAATAGTTGAGCGAGCGTTCACTTTTCTTGAAAACCAGATCCTGAATGCGCCTGTTAAACATTACGAATTTGCGGCAACCACGGATCCTTTTGATGGGTTGCGCTGGCAGGCATCGCACCCGGAATACCTGCAGCCCCAGGCGATGTATCGCCCGGATCGGGCGGCGCGGGTGGTGTTTGCGTATGATTATTATCGGCGGTTATCGAATCCATTGTTTCAGGTGGATGCGCGCCTGATCAACGCGGCGGTGCGTTCGGATGTACTGCCGTCGTTCTGGTATTATTATTTTCGCTGGGTTTTTGGCGGGATGTACGGGTAGCAGAAATCAGAAACCTGAAGTCAGAAGTCAGAAAAATAAGTGTTATGAGCGATATTCAAACCATCACCCTGGATCTGTTGCGGCGTGCCAACCTCATGGAATCGCAGGTGGATGTGTCGGCACTCAGCGGTGCAATTACTGGCGCGGTCTTAAGTGAGCGCAGCGATATACGGGCAGTGCTGGAGCAGATTCAGGCCTTTGTGCAGTTTGACAGTGTGGAATCCGGCGGCGTGCTGGCCTTGCGTCCCCGTGGCCAGGCGAGCATTGCCAGTATTGATCTGCTGGAGCTGGTAGGCGACAGCCGCCATGCATCGTTGACCATTACCCGGGTGCAGGATTTGAGCCTGCCGGAGCAGTTAAACTTATTATTTGCTGATAAAAACCGAGATTATCAGCGTGGCAGTGAAACGGCCTTGCGACAGATTGCTCCGCCCACCACGCAAAAAACCGTGCCGACAAATTTTGTCCTGTCATCCGATGTCGCCAAACGGCAGGCGGATATGCTGATGGATGCGGCCTGGAGTGAGCGCTTTCAGTTTCGCTTCAGCCTGCCACTACAATACCTGTATCTTGAGCCTGGCGATGTGATCACTCTGCATACACCGGCGCGGGATTGGGTAATGCGGCTGCTGCGTACCACCTATGATGACGGGGCAATCAAGGTTGAAGCGGTGAGCAGCGATGCAGCGGCGTATCAGCAAACCAGCCAGGGCAGTACCGGTGGTACGTTGCAGGAAATTGTGATTGCTGGCGGAACGATCTTATACCTGCTGGATCTGCCATTACCAACCGAAACAGAGCAGCCGGCATTTTTCATGGCCGTGGGGCGGGCGCGGGATGACCGCAAATGGCAGTATGCCACCTTGTATGAATCGCTGGATACCATCAATTTTACCGCAAAGCAGCTGTTAACCCGTGAGGCCGTGCACGGCGAAACCCTGACAGTGCTGGGCGGTAATGCGCCGACAGCCTACTGGGATGACGCGCACAGCGTCGATGTGCTGCTGCGCGATGGGGAGGTGGAGAGCCAGAGCGATGCTTTATTGCTGCAAGGCAGTAACAGCGCGGTGCTGGGTGATGAAATTATCCAGTTTGGCAGTGCAACGTTAATTGCCTCCAATACCTACCGCCTGTCGCATCTGCTGCGTGGACGGCGGGGTACGGAATGGGCGATGGGGGTGCACAATGTGAGTGAACGTTTCCTTCTGCTTGGCAGTGAGGTCTACACGGTTGGTATTACGGCAAATATGGTGGGCAGCAGTCGCGCCTATAAAGCCGTTTCCAATGGGAAATCACTGGAAGACACAAGTGCGCAAACATTCACGCACAATGCAATCAACCTGAAACCCTTGGCAGCAGTCCATGTTGCCGGTGTGCGGAACACGGCAGGGGATTTGACCATCACCTGGATTCGGCGGTCGCGTACCAGCAGTGGCTGGCAGGACGGCGTAGACATGCCGCTGACACTCGCTGTGCGCGGCTGCTGCACCCTCGAGGACGCCAACG
>JANMDF010000040.1:0-8118 GCA_031376145.1 Alphaproteobacteria bacterium | reverse complement strand
AATGCCGCCGCCAACGGCAGCAACCGACTGTTCAGCAAATTTGAAGGTATTGCGAACAATACCGCCAATACGGTTCAGTAATGTAGGTTTCTGGGGCTCCGCCATGACAAACACTCTTTTTAAATTTAGGGCTTAGAAAATATCGTACACTTTAACGGCATATTTTTTATAAAATGCAGTATAGCAGATATTTACGATACGTCAATGATTGTGATGCATATCACAAAATAACGCATTTTATTTGTAAAATTCTTTCCAATCCTGCTGCCAGCGGTCATGTTTATACGCATCCACCATGGGATACAGGGGATAGGGCGTACCCAGCCGCGCTCCACCATCGCGGGTTACGGGACGAAAGGTAAAGCTGCGCCGTGATTTACTGGAACGCATAAAGAACACGTCCAGGGGAATATCAATATAAAAACCCTTATCAAAACTTCCCTCACCAAACCGCTGTGCCGGTACATCGGTACGGGTGGCAAAGACACCCACCACAATGCCGTTATCAAAACGGCGCGACAGATCCAGGGTTGCCCCATCATCACCAGCCAGATAGCGACCAGCCGATATTTTGGTAGTCAGATCATAAAACGGTAAATCCTGATACCAGGTCAAATGGCCGGTAGTCGTCTCATAGGGTTGGAAACCAAACCCGCCATCAAAATCGCGCTGTTTTGCCCAGTAAAAGTCCCCACCAACCGCCCAGGATGCCTGCTGTGGTGCGTACAGCACCTCGCCACCGGCGCCGGCAAACATCTGTTCAAAGATCCCCGCACTGGCACGGCCATACCAGTCTTTGCCAAGGTCGGCAAAATATGACGCCTGCAGGCTATCCAGGCCACTGGCACCCTGCTGCAGATAGTTTTTCAGATCACTGCGCACCCGTGGCAGCTGGCTGTTGGATTCCAGTTGCAAGGTGTCAAAGGTATTATAAACGTCAATACTATACCCGCCAGATAACAGCAGATTAGGCAGCACTTCTACCTTAGCCCCCAATAACGCATAAACCTGATAGGCATAATACTGATCCGGCCCCCCGAACAACTGCCGGTAGGCAGGCCCCAGGCTCCAACTGAAATCCGGGTAGCGATCCGGCACCACCTGTGTTGTTGTCGTATAGCCTGGATCGATGGCATCCAGCTGGCTGTGATACCAGGCTTCTTCCGCGCCACCCTGCAATGCTGTGCCGTGCTGCACATCACGGCGGGACAGTTGCAGACGACTGACAGTGAGGCCGTTTTCCTGCCAGATCAACGTGATACCACCAATATCTGCAGGCAGATGATTATCCAGCACCCGCGCCGCCCGCCCGCTGGCCTTGGCGATATTACGATAAATGCCCTGACTCAACCACACACGCGCTTCATCCCCAACAATATCCAGCGCGGTAAGCTGCACATTCTGGGCGGCAAAATCTCTCTTAATAGCCTCAACAGCACTGGCCAGCTGCCTATCCGTCTGTTTCTGACGACGTGCGCTATCGCGCACCAATACCGGCCAGAGGGTTGCCACACGCACTGTATCTGCGGGCATGGTTGCCGCAGCAACCACACGCCCCTGCTGCAGCAAGGTAATATCATACGTCCTGGCGGGTGGCACAGATACGCGGGCGATGGCTTTGGCCAGTTGTTCAGAAAATACCTGTTCTGACGGTTTACAGCTGACATCTATATGTAAGGCATCACTGGTTTTACCCATCTGTACCCGCTTAATCTGCAGATTGGCAGTGCCACCGGTACATGGTGCAGCCAGTGTTTCCAGATCAACAGGGTGCTGTATGGCGCGTGCTATAGGTGCAGGCATGGGCTTAACCGGCGGTGTATCCAGGAATTTTGGTACATTCGCCGCCCTGTCAAACACCTGTGCAACAGACGCCCGCAGCATCAGGCTGTTGCCGCGCTCAAAGGCCACCCCCAGATTCAACCAGTTCAACGGCTTGTAATCCACCCCTACGTTGAGCGGGGTATTGGTCTTAAACTGATTGCCCAGTGGTTCCTGCTGATAACTGTTACCATCATATTCCAGTTTCAGTCGCAATCCCTCAACGGGTGGCAGATATTCCACCCCGCCAAACAGGCCAATATTCTGCCCCTGAAAAAATCCGCTGGACAGCGTACCAGCCTGATTACTGCCGCCCCGTTCTTTAAACCCATCGGACAGCAGCGTCAGTGGGTTTTTGAAGTGCCCGCGACTGCCCATGTTACCCCAGGCAACACCCCCAGTGAAATTCCAATTATAATAGCGACGATCCAGCACAAAATATTCTGAGCCAAACAGGTTCGTTCCCCCCAAATCGCGGATACCAAAGGCCAGTTGTGGTCTGTTGGCGGTTTCCTCAAGCAACCGGATTTTCAGATCAAACCCACGGTCATAAAAACTCTGTTCTTTGCCAAAGAAAATAGAGCTTTGCTCAATGCGATTGGTAATCTGGGTTAAGCGAAATCCCGCCTCCAGCCAGGGCAATGCCTGCATGTTGATGTACAGACGGCGATAGGGCGTGACGCTGGATATGCCGATGTTAATAGTACCATCTTTCTGCATTCTGCCGGTGGGCATCTGCATGAGGCCGGTACTGCCAAAATCGCCATAGCCTGGTGTATATTCCAAGTAGCGGGTGTTGGGGGCGGCATGGGCGAGGGTGAGAAACATAAGGGATACTAACACCCCAAATGCACCCTTAACACTGGATTGCTTCGCGATGCTCGCAATGACGATCGCTTGTGCCTTGAGCGTCATTGCGAGCATCGCGAAGCAATCCAGAGAAACTAAGACACGCCGCATCAGTTGCGGCTGATGACAGCCAGAGACGCCGCCGTCAACGCAAACTGGTTCAAAATCGTACTGGCATCGCGTACAATGCTGTACACACTGGGGTTAATCGGGTCAGTTGGTACCACAATCGTACTGCCTGGCGGTACGTTGACCGAGCGGTAATTCCAGAACGACTGCTCCAGCGGTTTTGCCTCACCATTCGGCAGAATCAGGAACAGACGGTCTTCATCTGCTGATTTCTGAAAACCACCGGCAGACTGAATATACTGTTCCGGTGACATTTCGGGGCGATACTGGCGTGCTCCTTGGCTGAGAACATCCCCTGCCACCATCACATAAAACGGTCGGCTGGGAACAAGCAGTTTATCGCCTGGCTCCAACAACACATCCAACTCCGGCCTGGCCGCCAACACCGTAGGATCAGCCTCAATCACCATCCGCCCCAAGGCGGGGGTTTCTCGCAAACTCTGGATCAGCCGGTTGGATGTTTGGATCACAATCTCTGGATTGCCTTCCCCGCGAATCTCATCAACGCTGGAAACCATGGCAGATTCCAATTGACGCGCCAGGCGGTCAAAACTTTCCCGTTCAGCCTGACGAATAGATGCGCGGGTAAAAATCGCGCCATAAGGGTAGGCATTTTCCGTCAGCCCACCTGCCCTGTCCATTAGACTGGACAGCGTTTCGCGTGGCGTCAACACATACTTGCCAGGACGCCGGAATTCCCCTTGCAGCTCAATAATACCCTGCCGCCCGTCACTAGATAGCTGATTAACCGTCAAGGCATCACCAGCCGCAACAGTTGCAACCGCTGTACGATTGTCAAGCGTAATATCAACAGCCGCAACAGTGGCGCTGCCGACGCCCCCATCTCGCACAGCCTGTGTCAACCGTATGCTACCGGTATCAGCGCGGACGGTCATCCCCCCAGCACCAGCAATAATACTGGGCACGACAGCCTGCTGAGCCACAGGATAAATGCCTGGTTGCTGTACAGCACCCGTTACCGTCACCACATGATCGAGCAATAGCGGCAGCGTATCAGGAAATTGATCATAAATGGCGGGGCAGGTCTGAAAACCCTCTAGCATTGCTGTTTTACCATTATCCAACGTCCCATCTTCCAGTAACGCTGCTTTATAATGATCTATGCCCTGGCTGCGCACACTCTGCAGCAGGATCAGCAACCCACGACAGACTTTTGTCTGCATAAACTCTACGTCATCATGTGCACGCACCAGTAAGGTATCTTTTCCAGATTCCTGAAATGTAGGCGTAGCTGTCTGTACCGCGGCAGGAACACTCGGGTTGCCGGCGGCAGCAAAAGACGCCCGTGTCTTGCTGGCCAGTGCTGCAGCCAGCAGTTGCTGTTGCTGCAGCGTTGTCTGCGCTGGAAAAGATGGAGCCGCCGCTGCTGTCCCTGAATTAGCAGGCTTGTTTTCTGCATTGCTGGCCAGCAGCAGGGATGCCGGTGTCTTCCCTGCCAGCACCGATTGTACGTCACTCGACCACAGGTATTTAATATCATCACGGCTGAAGACGACCAGACGATCCTGATCCTGCAAGGCCACTGGATCCCCACCATGCAGTACCGTTTCCAGATTCACCGGCGTGATTTTCTCGCCGCTGGCAGTGCCACTGTTGCGCATCAGGGCTGCAAACAGTAGGTAAGGATCCTGTTTGAGGTTTTGCAGACTTCCCACCAATGCCCGCACCGTTGGTGTACTGACCAGGGCGCGCTGCCCTGGGTTATATACATGGCCTTCCAGATACACCGCACCGATCTGACGCTGCTGCTGGCGTTGCACCAGCAGAATATCATTGGCGATCAAGGTTTTCTGCTGGATATTACCTAAATCCTGTACCCGCTCCACATTGCCTGTATCAAAACCAAGCCGTAAATAGTGGTTGCCACGCAAGCGTAACGCATTACCACCATATTGCAGGGCTGTTGCCGCACCAACCTGCTGCACCCCTGCGGGCAATTCATAAACCCCAGGGCGATTCACGTCACCAGCCACGGCAATGGTATTGCCAATTCCTGGCACCAGAATACGATCTCCATCCTGCAGCAGTGGGTAGTCGGTGCTCTGACCCGACAACAGCAGTTGATAAAGATCAATGGAGATTGTTTTGCCGGCGCGGATAAGTTTCAGATTGCGCAGCGTACCGTTTTTCTTAATACCACCTGCCACCTGTACGGCTTCCAGAACAGAAGACAGTGATGTTAGAGACTTAAGGCCAGGACTTAACACATTCCCCGTCACCAGCACGCCAATGGCACGGATACTGCCAATATTGATATAGACATCTGTATTACCCAGACGACTTTTTACCAGCTGCTGCAGGTTACCGCGCACCTGTCCCAGCGTTTTGCCGGCCACATCCAGTGGGGGCAGGTCTGCAATAACAATTGTACCGTCACGCTGTACATCAATAGTTTTATTACTGGACGTTTCCCCGCGCAACGTCACCATAACCTTATCACCCACGCGCACCACATAATCATCGCCCAGCGCGCCAGCAGGTGCCGCTGCATCACTCACCGGCTGCAGCAGGGCATCATAGCCAAACTGGGGTAACATTGTCTGTGCCTGCTGATCTGCAACCGTGCTGCCCGCAATCGGCTGCAGACGCTCACTATAATCCTGCTCCAGTGGTGATGGCTGCAGCAGTTCAACCTGCTGACGGGCCCGGGTATTCGTATCTGTTGTTGCTTTGCGCTCACTAACGCCACTGTCATTGCCGCCCCAGCCACTTTCCGAAGCGTTCAACTCGCCATCCAGCTGTTCCAGCGCCTGCTCACTGATCAGGGAATTAAAATCGATGCCCTGTGCACTTGCTGGCTGACTCATCATCCCAAGAGCAACAGCGGTAGAAAATATGCGAAACATTCTGGTCATTGTCAGCCTTTTACGGTTGGTCGGTCTTATTATTATTGCCTGCATCACAATTCCTCATTAGGCATAAGATCATGCACGGTTCCAAAGGCTCCACACACCATCTGACCCGCCGCCATATCCTGCAAGCACTTGCTTTATTGCCCATTGCTGCCTGTAATGCAACCCCCCTGCTGGGGAATGTCAGCCGGTCGCTGAAAATCGCGGCGGCAGGCTTTGATGATGCTGATGTCGGTCAAGCCTATGTTGATCAATTGCCTTATGCCAGCGTGCTGGTGAAAATCGGCAGCGGCCCACGGTCGCTCCTGGTTTTAAGTGCCAGACAGAAAGACACCCTGACCTATGCCGGTGCAGACCGCACCATGATGATCATACAGCATGGTCGCATTATGCAGACGGTGGGGCTGGACGGCAAAGACCTGTCACGCCTGCATTATCCAAACGATCCCCTGCCCATGCTGGCGGCACAAGGCTGGCCGGATACCGCTCAAATTAAAGGCATTCTCGATTATCGCGGGCAGGATCTGTTCGGTATCCCTATTAACAGCACCCTGGAAAAACGTGGCCTGGAAGAGGTTATGATTCTGGAACGCCGCCATACCCTGCAACGCTATGACGAAACCTGCCACTGCCCGTTGCTGGACTGGGATTTTAGAAACCGCTGGTGGCTGGATCCCAAAACTGGCTTTGTCTGGCAATCCTGGCAGCACGTCCACCCGCAACTGCCGGTGGTAGAACTGGCAGTGACGAAGGTGGCGGGTTAGGGCGCTTGCTGATCCTTCAGGATCTGTTGAATCGCCTCCAGATGCTGTATAATTTCATTCGATTGTGTTGCGTCTGGAGCAACGCCACCGTTTCCCATCATTAAACATACATTCGTCACCATCGACGCTGTTTCTTGTGTGGTGTTGAATAGCTGATGTAGTGGCGTGGTCGGTTTTGGAGATTCCGTTGCCACTTCTGCAACAGGCGAAACATTAGAAGGCACTGGCAATGCCGAGGGTTGCTGATGTTCTAAGCTAAGATCCAGAGGTAAAGTCAGTTGTTGCTCATGAAGTGCGCCTAGCGCCGTCAGAAAATCAGCAATGAATGGCAGCGCAATCTGGCGCGTATAGTGTTCCTGATAGGCCTGCCGATAAACCCCGACCTGCCCTTGCAACAAGGCCGCCCCCTGAGACATCACAGCACTGTAAAGTTGCGGAATCTCGTTGATATGATCACATTGCTCTGGCTTCTGCGGATCAGTCCCGAAACTGTACGATGCCCCACGCATGAAGATTTCGGCAGCTGACAGCACCTGTAACTGCTCTGCGGAAAACGCGCCTGAGGCATTCAGACCTGCAACTTCAACATGTGCCTCAACGTAAGCCCAGACCTCCTGCAGCATTGTCAGGGTGCGAATGGTATTATCGACATCATTCTGAGCTTTGAATACAGCATATGGCTTGTTGCCTGGTAGTTGAGTGGCCTGTAGTTGTTGTGCTTGTTTTGCTGACGGCTGCCAGGCAAGCCATTTGCCGGTAGTTAGTGATGCGCAGTAGGCCATAGTGTTGGCAATATTCAGAACATCTTCATTACTTGGATTAAAGTTTTCACTGTATGCATTTATAATCATTCGGGCTTGTGGTAGTTTTTGGGAGAGAAGAATTGCTGGATACTGCATCACAGCTTTGGTTAACATGCCACTGTAAGAGCACAGCATGAGATCCACGTCTTTGATAGCCTCAAGCGCGATCGAAGTAGCTGACGCTACATAACTATATGATAGAATACCTTTGTTGTTTTTTGTATTACACAAGAATACTTTACTGAACTGTTTCTCTAAATAGTTAGTAACGTTGATTTGTCTTAATAGATAGTATCCGTTAGATGATGGCGTATTCTGCAGAAACTCAGGGATCTGCCTGATATTCTGCTCGTTCAGTTTATGCATATAATACAGGATACCCCCGGCCATTAAGGGAAGTGATAATAATGCTGCCTTGTTGCGCTCTGGCAACTGTATACAAACGTTACCACTATAATCCCCCGAATTATGTAGTCCTCGTATGGCATGGCCAGCAAATTTGGCCTTCCGCGACTCCCATAGCGCAACAGGATTGCTGATGCGTAGTGGATTTTTTATTATTAATAGAGGCTGATCTCCTAGGCTCTGTTGACAATTTAAGAAGTAGTGTTAAGTCTTTCCAATAAAAGTAATAATTGTTTGGAGTGCGTTATGAGCAACGAACGGCGACAGTATTTGACGGATGAGTGTTGGGTTCTGGTATCTAGGTATTTTCCTGAACAGCAAGGGAATAAAGGGTTTCCGTCAGTGATTGACAATCGGACGGCGTTTGAAGCGATAGTGTATCGGTTTCGGGTTGGTTGTCCGTGGCGTGATTTACCTGAGAGTTTTGGTAAATGGGATACGATATATCAGCGATTTAGACGGTGGAGCGAAAGT
>JANMDF010000027.1:0-9305 GCA_031376145.1 Alphaproteobacteria bacterium | reverse complement strand
ATTTTTCCAGGCGGCAGCTTTAAAATCAATTACACCGTACCAGCCCAGGCCATCGTATTCTTCATAACCCAGCGTTTTAGCAAAAGCCACGATGTTACCCTGCTGGTCGTGATAAGATCCTTTTTGCTGGCCTTGTGTATTCAGACTGAACGGCTGCAACAGGTTTTTCTGATCTGAGGCGGCGATAATACGCATATTACCATCCAGCAACAGCACGCGCGAACGTCTCCAGTCTTCCGGCGTCAACATCGGCTCATCCTGGACAATGGCACGGGACTGCTCACCCCAGTCAAAAAACACACCCAGCACTCCTTGAATCTGGCCGTTCAATTTTCCATCACTGCGTACCGCCGTGGCGTAAACCGCTACCGGCAGGCTGCCGTGCATGGCACTGTTGTGGATCTCATCAACGATATAATTATCACCGCTGTGTGTCTGCAGACTCTGGCGGAACCAGCGTTCATTGGCAACGCTGGCACCAATGCTGCCTGGGAAACGTTCGGGCTTGGCAACCGCCACCACCTGTCCATCAGGATTGGCCAGCACCAGGTTCAAATAGACGGTATAAAACCGGTTGATCACACCTAAGCGCTCACAGGCATGTGTGGCATTTTCCTGGGTGCATTCCTGCAGGGCACGATAAAATGCCTCATCTGTTGCCCACCAGCGCACATCGGCGGTGCGCTCATACAAATTCCTGACAATCAACTGCACCAGATTCTGCGCCATATCAATCAGGCGAGTTCCTTCCAGCTCATTAATCAGGGTTGTGGTAATATCCAGCCCCTGTTGAATTTCTTTCAGCATCACCTGGCGAAATTCTTTGGAATTGCTGGCGGCTTTGGTCGCCAGATTTTTCACTTCGGCTGCCACCACCGCAAAACCGCGTCCCGCATCACCGGCGCGCGCTGCTTCAATGGTTGCATTCAGTGCCAGCAAGTTGGTTTTACCGGCAATATCTTCGTTACTTTTCGCAAAGTGCTGCACCTGCTCATCAAGGCGCAACATGATAGATTTCATGCGTCTGGGCATGGGTACGTCCTTATTCTTGCAATTGTGTGATGCTGTCGTTAGCGTGATAGTGGCTGAGGAAGGTTAATTTTTTATGACGACTGTCAATGTCTGCTGAAAATTTTTACTATGATAAGAACAACTTATGGTTGTTCGGTTATGGCTCGCTCATGTGGCAACCTGATTTTTTTTATGAACAACGGGTGCGGGCAACCTTGCATGGCTATCACCGCCAGTTCTGCCTGTTCTCGCACGTATACCGGGGTACTCCGGAAATGCCCGGCCTGGTGCTGGGGCTTGCACCGGGCGGACGCTGTGATGGTATAGCCTATCGTATCGCAGCAGCCGATGCAGCAGCTGTTTTTGATCAGGTCTGGCAGCGGGAAATGATTACTGCCATTTATATACCTCATCTGTTACCCGTCACCCTGTTTGACGCAGAATCTGTGACAGCACTTGTCTTTGTTGCGGATACCAGCAGTGCGCAATATGCTGGAGCCCTCTCATTACCCGAACGTGCCGCAATCATTAAAACTGCTCAGGGCTGTCGTGGAACAAATTATGCCTATTTCCAGAATACCATTATCCATCTTCAGGAGATGGGGATTGAAGATGCAGAATTGACCAGCATCTTGAGCCATATAGGAATTACCTAAAATAATTCGCAATATTAGCTGATATGCAACATGACAGTTGCATCGCAACATGTTTTGTGCTACAAATCACCATTAACAAATATAATATATAGCGACATCAGTGCGACACTACCCGTGTTGGTAGTGCCCCGTTCCCTGATTGAAAAGACTGTAGTCACAGGTCGCTGGCCTGTAGCTTCGGTATGTTTCGACGCTGTAAAAAATAAGATGTGTTGAGGGTGTACGACTGACCGAACAACACAAAAGGGAAGCGAATGAGCGAGAAACTATCTTTCAAAACCGGTGACTATGTTGTGTACCCGACCCACGGTGTCGGTAAAATTAAGGGTGTGGAAACCCAGGAGATTGCAGGCCATGATCTGAAATTGATTGTTATTTCCTTTGAGCATGATCGCATGACGCTGCGTCTGCCGGTGAGTAAGGCTAAAACCTCCGGCCTGCGCCCCGTATCCAGCAAAGAACAGATGGATCAGGCGTTCAAAAAACTGAAAGGCAAGTCTCGCGTCCGCAAAACCATGTGGAGTCGTCGCGCCCAGGAATATGAAGCAAAGATCAATTCCGGTAATCCGGTGTTTATTGCGGAGGTCTTGCGCGATCTGCACAAAAACGCCAGTCAGCCGGATCAGTCTTACAGCGAGCGTCAGATTTACCAGGCCGCCATGGATCGTCTGGCACGTGAACTCGCAGCCGTTGAGAAAATTGACGAAAGTCAGGCCGCCAACAAACTGCAGGATATTATGCAGTCTGCTGCGTAGTCGTGCCAACAGAACAACAGAAGGGGGCGCAAGCCCCCTTTTTTGTTGATTTACAGCATCACCTGCACAGATGCACTGCGCATGCTGTTAATCATACTTGCGACACTGGATGTTCTGGTTTATACGAGCCACCGGCATACCGTTACAGAACCTTTGATCCAAGTTGTATTATGGCAAGCAAACCTTCTTCTTCCGATACCGTTGTTGATGCCGGTAAACGTGATTTTATCAGCATGACGGCCAGCACCCTGACCATCGCCGGCGCGGCCTGTGCAGCCTGGCCGCTGCTGGACAGTTTGCGCCCTGCCGCTGACGTGCGTGCCATGGCCAGTACTGAAGTTGACATCAGCAACATTCCGGTAGGTGAAGGTCTTACCGTCATGTGGCGTGGAAAGCCGGTATTTATTAAGCACCGCACCGCGCAGGAAATTGCTGAAGCCGAAGCCGCCAATCTGGCAGAGCTTCCAGATCCTCAGGCGGATAAAGACCGGGTAAAAAAACCGGAATGGCTGGTTTTGGTTGGAATCTGCACCCATCTGGGGTGTGTACCCACCGGCCAGAAATCCACGGAGGCTCGTGGTGATTATAAGGGCTGGTTCTGTCCCTGCCATGGTTCACAGTATGATACCTCTGGCCGCATTCGCAAGGGGCCGGCGCCCACCAATATGCCTGTCCCGCCTTATACCTTCATCAATGATAAAACCATTCGCATTGGCTGAGAGAGACACGACATATGCTTGCTCCCGATTCCAAACCCGCCGGTAAAGGCGTTATAGCCTGGATAGACCATCGTCTGCCGATTTTCACGTTCATGAATCATGAGTTGAACGAGTATCCAACGCCAAGAAACCTGAATTATTTCTGGAATTTCGGCTCGCTCTCCGGCGTAATGCTGATGATCATGATTATTTCCGGTATTGTGCTTGCGACACACTATACCGGCAATACGCAAATGGCCTTTCAGAGTGTTGAGCGCATCATGCGTGATGTCAATGGTGGCTGGCTTATCCGCTATATCCACGCCAATGGCGCATCGATGTTTTTTATTGTCGTCTTTGTGCACATGTTTCGGGGGTTGTATTATGGTTCCTACAAGCCGCCCCGCGAGGTTCTATGGGGGCTTGGCGTTTTGATTCTGTTGCTGATGATGGCAACGGCGTTCATGGGTTATGTGCTGCCCTGGGGACAGATGAGCTTCTGGGGTGCCACCGTTATTACCAACCTGTTCTCCGCCATTCCGTGGATTGGAGAAGATCTGGTGACGTGGCTCTGGGGTGGATTCTCCGTGGACAACCCAACGCTGACCCGCTTTTTTGCCCTGCACTACCTGATGCCGTTTCTGATTCTCGGCGTAGTAGTGCTGCACCTGATTGCGCTGCACCGGTTTGGTTCCAACAACCCGCTGGGCATCGATATTAAAGAGAAAAAAGACAGCATTCCGTTTCACCCTTACTACACGATTAAAGATCTGTTCGGGCTGGCGGTATTCCTGCTGGTATTCGCTGGATTTATTTTTTATCAGCCCAACTACCTGGGGCACCCGGACAACTATACCCCGGCAAACCCGATGGTGACGCCAGCGCATATTGTGCCGGAATGGTATTTCCTGCCATTTTATGCGATTTTGCGGGCATTCACGCTGAATATTCATATTCCGTTTACCGATATCATGCTGATTGATGCCAAACTGGGCGGTGTAATCTGCATGTTTGGTGCGGTTATGGTCCTGTTTTTCCTGCCCGCTTTGGATAAACACCCTGTTCGTTCAGCGAAGTTCCGTCCGTATTACCGCCCATTCTTCTGGCTGTTTGCCATTGTCTGCGTCATCCTGGGTTATGTTGGCTCTCAACCACCGGAAGGCAACATGGTGATTATTGGTCAAATCTGCACCGCCTGGTACTTCATCCATTTTCTGGTAGTTTTGCCAGTACTCAGCCGGATTGAACCGGTCAAATCACTGCCGCACAGTATCAGTGCGCCAGTGTTACAGCAGCCAGCGCGGGCATAAGGGAGATGATCATGCATATCCGTATATATGGCCTTGCGCTTCTGTTGGCTTTTTCTATCAACCAAGCCGCCGATGCCGCCAGTGGACATATTGATATACCGAAGTATAAAGACTGGACGTTTACCGGAGTTACCGGTACTTTTGACAAACATGAGTTGCAGCGTGGTTTCCAGGTGTACCGGGAAGTGTGTGCCACCTGCCACAGCCTGAAATACATCGCTTTCCGCAATCTGGAAGACCTGGGCTACACGGAAAATGAGATAAAAGCCCTGGCTGCTACGTACAGCGTTATTGATGGGCCTAATGATGCCGGTGATATGTTTGAACGCCCAGCCCGCACCAGTGATCATATCCCTGGCCCCTATGCTAACGATCAACAGGCACGTGTTGCCAATGGCGGTGCACTCCCACCGGATCTCTCCCTGATCACCAAGGCGCGTGGGAATGGCCTGGAAGGCAGCGGTAGTAACTATGTCCGTGCACTGCTCGAAGGCTATACCAGTCCACCAGCTGGATTTACCGTCATGAACGGGATGTATTACAACAAATACTTTCCTGGCCACCAGATTGCCATGCCTAATCCATTAAGCGATGGTGTTGTAAGCTATGCTGATGGTTCCCCGGAAACGCTGGTACAGTATACCAAAGACGTGACTGCTTTTCTGACCTGGACAGCTGAACCGCATCTGCAGCGCCGTAAGGAAACCGGACTGAAAGTCTTTGTATACCTGGCTTTCCTGGTGGTGTTTTCGTACCTGGCGAAAAAGAAAGTCTGGTCGAAGCTGCATTGATACGGCGGAACCTTGCGCCGGTGGACAATACGCATGCACACTGTAACCCTGTGCCACCAAAGTGCCCAGTGAAGGCTGGTCTGACGTTTGAAAAAACGGCATGATTTTATTTGCGAGAGAGTAGAAAGGCTATAACCTTTTTCTTGCTATAAGGAATGTGCAGTTAATTGTTCAACTGACTATATGCGAACCCTCTGGCCGCATATCGGTGGCAATATCCGGTCGCCAGACAAGCCGCAGGGCATTCATGATGGCGAGCACATCAATGGCTTCCTGTGCCAGAGCCCCTTGTACCGGTGATAAATACCCACCTGCCGCCAGAAGCATCCCGACAACACTTAGAACCATGCCGCCTAACGCACTTTGCAGAGCGATGCGCCGCATGTCCTGGCTTATGTGCAGCAGTTCATCGACCTTTAACAGCGTGTTTTCCAGAATGACAGCTCCTGCAGCCTCGCTGGTAACCTGGCTATGCTGACCAAAAGCCAGGCCAACCGTTGCCGCTGCCAGAGCCGGTGCATCATTGATCCCATCCCCCATAAACAGGGTGGGTGCCTGTGCTGTTTCGGCACGCACAATCGCAACTTTCTGTTCTGGCGACTGTGCGGCGTATGTTTCCTTAATGCCCAGAACTTCTGCCAGATAATCTACCTCTGATGCCTTATCCCCTGACAGCAGAATAACTTTATTGAACTGATGCGCCGGGCCTAAGTGACTGATGAACGATTCTCCATCTGCACGTGGGGCATCCCGCAACCGGAACAATCCCGCATACACACCTTCACATAATACTATACACTCCAAACCAGCGGCACCGGGGGGCAATTGGACAATCTGATCAGGCCAGTGCTGTGCCAGCTTATGACGGCTGGTTATGTGCCAGCGGCGGCCACCGATCATCCCGGCCAGTCCCTGACCTGGTTTTTCGGAAACTTCACTGGCATCCAGGAGTTGCAGATTCTCTGCTGTTGCTCCATCCAGCAGTGCGCTGGCCAGCGGATGCTTGGAATACCGCTCCAGACTTGCCGCCGCCTGCAGCAGATCACGACGACTGAACGTGGTTGCTGGCAGTATTTCCGTTAATGTCGGCTTGCCATAAGTCAGTGTGCCGGTTTTGTCAAAAATCGCCGTGCGACAGGTTGGCAGACGCTCCAGCACCATGGGGTCTCGAATGATAATACCCCGTTTCGCAGCCAGTGCGATGGCACTGATGATGGTGATGGGAATAGCGATGAGCAGGGGGCAGGGTGTCGCCACCACCAGCACCGCCAGAAAACGTGTGGCATCGCCGGTTATTCCCCAGGCCAGCAACGCAATAACCAGGGCAACAGGGGTAAAAATCGCCCCGATCTGATCGCCCAGGCGCCGTAGTTGCGGGCGTTTCTGTTCTGCATCCTGCATGACCTGCATAATTGTGGCGTATCGGGAATCTGCAGGCAGTTTTTCCGCCATAATCGTCATTGCCGCATCGCCGTTAACAGCACCAGACATGACGCTGGTGCCAGGGCCTTTGGCAACGCGGTAAGGCTCACCCGTCAGATAGGATTCATCCATACTGCCCTGTCCAGCAACCACTACCCCATCCACCGGTACTGTTTCATGCGGAAAGACCACCAGATGATCGCCAATGGCAATCTGTTCCAACGGGATATCTGCGATGCTATCGGCATTCTGACGATGTGCTATATTCGGCATCCGCTGTGCCAGGGCATCCAGGACAAAGGAAGCCCTGCGCACCGCATAGGCTTCCAGTGTCTGCCCACCCGCCAGCATCATGATAATCAACGTACCAGCCAGATATTCCCCTAATACAATACTGGTTACCAACGCCAGCACGGCCAGCACATCCGCCCCAAAATCCTTGGCTAATTACTTTTGTATAACCTGCCAGGTCAGCGGCGCTGTGCCCATGATCAGTACCAGCCATAGCGGCCACAAAGCCGCCGCAGGTGCAGTCCAGAGCAGTATGCCATACACCACCATTCCTGTGATCGAGGCTGCCGCCAGCATTGCCGGCCACTGTTGCCAGAAGCTAAAACAAGAACCATTTTGTAATTTCATTAGCCAAACTTTCAGTTCTCTTTATAATACAGGGGGACTCAAAAGAGGTGAATACCCATGTCTGCCAATCACACTGTAAAATCCTATGATCAGGAACTCGCCCAGATTGTTAATACCGTTGCTGAAATGGGTAGCCTGGTTGAACGACAGACCGCATCAGCTTTACAGGCCATTCACAGCCGTGACAATGAAATTGCCGGAAAAGCGTTCACTTCCGATAACGAGATTGATCAACTGGAACATCTGCTGAATGAGCGGGCACTGCAGATTCTGGCGCTCCGCCAGCCCATGGCGGGTGATTTGCGCCTGATTGTCGGTGCCATGAAAATTGCCCGCGATCTGGAACGTATTGGTGATTATGCAGCCAACCTGGCCAAGCGCGCCAGAAAATTGAACAAAGTTGCTCCTCTAGCACCAACCGCTGGGTTGATACAGATTGGCAATCTTGTCGCACCCATTGTCACCGATGTTATCAATGCCTTTACCAATAACGATACCACATTGGCAGATCTTGCCTATGCCAAGGATGAGGCGGTAGATGAAGCCTATAAAAAATTCCTGCGCGAACTGATCCAGTTTATGCAGAGCAACCCGGACACGCTGGATACCACGACGCATCTGCTGTTTATGGCTAAAAATATTGAACGCATCGGTGATCGCGCTACCAACATTGCTGAAACGGTGCATTTTATTGTTAAAGGTACGATGCCGGTATCAAGACGACCAAAGGTGCTGGATAGCTAGGATATGTCCATGTCGCCATTATCCCTGGTACTTGCCGAAGATGAAGCCGCGATTGCCACACTGCTGACCTATAACCTGGAAAATGCTGGTTTTACCGTGTATCATGCTGCAGACGGTGCCCAGGCATTGCAGCTTATTCAGGATACACAACCGGTTATCGCATTGCTTGACTGGATGCTGCCGGTATTCAGTGGCGTTGAATTATGCCGCCAATTGCGCCAGAACCCAGCAACAGCAGCTTTACCCATTATCATGATAACCGCACGCGGCACTGAAGAAGACCGTATCCAGGGTCTGGACGTCGGGGCGGATGATTATATTACCAAACCATTTTCTCCCAATGAAGTCATTGCCCGTATTCGGGCGGTATTACGCCGCAGCATGCCCAGCCAACGGGATGATGCCGTGCTGGCACATGGCGACATTATCCTGGATGCAAATACCCACAAGGTCAGACGGGCTGGGCATGACATTCACCTGGGGCCTACAGAATTTAAACTGCTGCAGCATTTCATGCAGCGCCCGGAACAGGTGTTTACCCGTGAGGATTTGCTGAAAGCCGCCTGGCGCCATGATATTTTTGTTGAAATCCGCACCGTGGATGTACACATTCGACGCCTGCGCAAAGCCTTAAACGCGCATGGCGAAGATATTATCCGCACCGTACGATCCGCCGGATATGCCTTCAGTGTCGAAGAATAAGTTTCATCTGCTGACAACAGTTGTACAACGCAGTGTGTTGCAGCTGCTGCAGGATTCTGCCCTACTGACACTGTTTCTGAAAGTATTAGCCATTGCCGTTGTTTTCTGGCTGTTATTAGCGGTGGTTATTCTGGGTAGTATTCAGGCAGCCTTGCCAGCACTACCAATGACTGCCACGGGCTACGGCTTTGATATGCTCAAAGATACGTTGGCAGGCAGCCTTGATGGCATGGTGCTGGGGGTTTTTAGTTTGATCTTAAGCGGGTTTTATCTGGACGCGCTGGCACGCTGTATTGAGCGACGCTATTATCCCCAGGCTACGGCTGCACGGGAACTTTCTGTCTGGGCAATTTTTGTTATTGGTCTGCGCTTCGGGTGGATATATCTGCTGTACAGTATTCCGCTGCTTATTCTGTTATTGCTATCAGGCAATATGCCCTGGTTGGCATTACTGGGAAACTGGTTGATCATGGGGTATCTGCTGGCCAGGCAGTTTTATGATCTGGCGATCACCCGCCTGTTGTCAAGTCGTGATGCGCGGCATTACTGGCTGGATCATCGCTGGTCGCTGATTATC
>JANMDF010000314.1:0-10171 GCA_031376145.1 Alphaproteobacteria bacterium | reverse complement strand
TTTAAATCCATGGTGATGCCAGCTGCGCAAGCAGGTCTGGTACTGTTGACGACGCTGATACTGGTGCTTGCCCAGTTTTCTACCGCGCAAGGGCATTCCTTTGGCGGCATGATGGTGCATGATCAGTATGCGGTGCTGTTTAAGGCAATGGTATTACTGGCGGCCTTGATCGCTGTTGCAACATCGGTGCGCTACAATGATACGCAGACGGGCAGGCAGTTTGAGTTTTATATTCTGATGCTGCTGGCCACCCTTGGCATGTTGGTAATGATTGCAGCCAGTGATTTGCTGACGCTTTATATTGGTTTGGAGCTGCAGAGCCTGTGCCTGTATGTGCTGGCGGCTTTTCAGCGGGATGAGCGCAAAAGCAATGAAGCAGGACTGAAATATTTTGTCCTGGGGGCGTTGTCTTCTGGCCTGCTGCTGTATGGAATCAGTCTGCTTTACGGTGTGGTTGGCAGTACCTCCTACGAGATGATCTACGACTATATCTGGAGAAATCCTGAAGCGTCACTGCCGATGATGGTGGCCGTTGTCTTTATGCTTGCCGGGCTGGCCTTTAAATTATCTGCTGCGCCCTTTCACATGTGGACACCGGATGTGTATGAAGGCGCACCCACCACAGCAACCGCGTTTTTTGCCGTTGCGCCGAAATTGGCGGCGTTTGCGATGCTCATGCGCCTGCTGATTCAGCCGTTTGGACAGATGGATGATGTCTGGCAGCAGATTGTATTACTGTTATCCGCTTTATCCATGCTCACTGGTGCTTTTGGTGCGTTGCGTCAGCAAAGCCTGAAGCGACTGTTTGCTTTCAGTTCGATTGGCCATATGGGTTATGCGTTGATGGGGCTGGCGCTTAACGGTGCGAGTGGTATCAGTGCTTCGGTGTATTACCTGCTGGTCTATGCGGCGATGAATGTTGGAGCCTTTGCCTGTATTTTAAGCCTTCAGAACAAACATGGCTATATTGATCGTCTGGATGACATCAAGGGGCTGGTTAAAGAACAGCCTGCCTTGGCTTATGCGTTTGGTATATTGCTGCTTTCCATGGCAGGACTGCCGTTTTTTGCCGGGTTTGTTGCCAAGTTTTACCTTTTTGATGCGGTTGTGTACGCGGGGTACGTCAAGCTTGCGGTAATTGGTGTGTTGAGCAGTCTGGTGGCTGCATATTATTACCTGCGTTTATGCCGCCTGATGTTCTTTGATGCCCCGATTGCATCGTTTGTGCCGGTTAACAGTCTGGCATTGGGCATTGTCATTGTAATCAGTACGGTGTTCAGCCTTGGTTTTATCGTTTATCCAGCCTCAGATACCCTGGATTTTGTCCGTATACTGATCGGCATCTGGTTAAAGAGCTAAAATACCTTGACAAATATGTGAAATCATGGCGTTTCTGCCGCCGTGCAGCCGTATCCCATGTTTCATGAAGCCAGTGTGAGCAGTACCCAGGATGCGGTACTCAAGCGCCTGCAGGCTGGTATTCCTGCTCCCTTTGCCGTATTGGCAGATACCCAGTCTCAGGGGCGTGGCCGCTTGCAGCGTACCTGGCAGTCGATTCCTGGTAATCTGATGCTGTCTGTTGCATTGCCTGCTATCGTACCACATAATCCGAGATTGCCCTGGTTGTCCTATTGTACAGCGATTGCGGTGTTGCGTGCACTGTTGGCAGTAGCGCCGGTGCTGGCACCCGTATTGCGGTTAAAATGGCCGAATGATGTGATGCTGGAAAATGCCAAGCTTGCTGGTATTCTCATTGAAACCGTCCCGCTGCATGGCCAGTATGTGCCGGTGGTGGGTATTGGCCTGAATATTCTGCATGTACCAGATACTATGCCCTACCAAACAACAGCACTGGCGGCACACGCGGTGCATGTCGATCGTATGGTGATTGCTGACAACATCCTGCACCACCTGCAGAAATGGCATGCACACTGGCAAAAAATGCCGATAGAACAGATTGCTGCGGCATGGGAAGCCTATGCGAATACTGGTGACCTGCTGCATGTACGCACAGCACAGCATAGCATCAGTGGGCATTATGCTGGCCTTGATGACAGCGGTATGTTACTGCTGCGCACGCCTCAAGGGGTGCGGCGGATCATGGCGGGTGATATGATTGCCAGTAAACCAGATCAGAAAGTGAATTGACGTATGTTTCTTGCGATTGATGCCGGCAACACCAATATCAGCTTTGCCGTGTTTCATGGCCGTGATGTTGTAGCATCCTGGCGGTGCGCATCGGAACGGCACCGCACGGCGGATGATTATGCCGTGTGGCTGATGATGCTGTTTCAATTAAAAAATATCCAGTTTCAAGATATTAAAGGCATTGTCATTGCATCCGTAGTGCCGGAAGCAGATTTTGCTCTGGGTAAGTTGGCAAGGCAGTATTTTCATCAAGACCCCCTGTTTGCTTTGGCCAGCACGGTTGGCCTGCCGGTGGATGTACCAGAGCCTGCCGAAGTTGGTGCAGACCGGTTAATTAATGCCCTGGCCGCCAAAGTACTGTATGGTGCACCCGCTATTGTTATTGATTTCGGTACCGCAACGACTTTTGATGTATTGGATATGGGCGGGGCGTATGTGGGGGGTATTATCGCTCCGGGACTGCAGTTGTCGCTGGAGGCGTTATATAATGCTGCCGCCAAACTACCGCGCATTGCCGTGCAGAAACCCGAAAAAATTGTTGGTAATTCAACGGTAAAAGCGATGCAGAGCGGTGTATACTGGGGCTATATCGGCATGATTGAATCACTGTTGCAGCGTATTCGCATGGAATATTTCGAAGGCGAAACGGAAATACATGTTATCAGTACCGGCGGCCTGGGTGCCTTATTTGCTGGACATTTCGGTCAGCAGGTGACCTATGACGATGACTTAACCTTGAAAGGACTCCAGGTGGTATTTGAACGGCAACAACGCGGCTTTCTCGCCGCATGACCCAGCTTTCCTTGAAAAAAGATGATTTCGTGCTGCTGCCGCTGGGCGGCAGTGGTGAAATTGGCATGAATTTTAACCTGTACGGCTATCAGGGCAAATGGCTGATTGTCGATTGCGGCGTGATGTTTGGGGATGAACATACGCCAGGCATTGATGTTATTGTGCCGGACATCAGTTTTCTGGAATCGCGACGCAAGGATATTGTGGGCATGGTGATTACCCATGCGCATGAGGATCACATCGGCGCGGTGCAATACCTGTGGCCACAGATTCAATGCCCGGTGTATGCAACCGGCTTTGCGGCATCTGTCTTGAAACGCAAGCTGGTGGGCACGGGGCTTTCCGGCCAGATTCCGGTGGAAGTGCTGCCGCTGTCCTCAGTATTTACGCTGAACCCGTTTGATATTCAGTTGATTACCCTCACGCACTCGATCCCTGAACCCAATGCCGTGGTGATTCGCTGTAAAGCCGGAACCGTGCTGCATACGGGCGACTGGAAAATTGATCCTTCGCCGGTGGTGGGACAGAATACGGATGAGGCGGCGTTGCGTGCGCTACGTACCGAAAACATCCTGGCCATGGTCTGTGATTCTACCAATGCTATGGAAGAGGGCACTTCCGGCTCAGAAGATGATGTGGGAACAGAACTGGTCAAGGTGATTGCTGGCCAAAAACAGGCAGTGGCAGTGGCCTGCTTTGCCACCAATGTGGCGCGGGTGCACAGCGTAGCACTGGCCGCCGCAGCGAATGGGCGGCGCGTTGTATTACTGGGGCGTTCCCTGTGGCGGATTTATGAATCTGCCCAGGAAAATGGCTATTTAACCGATCTTGAGCCATTTTTAAGTCCAAAAGATGCCAAGCTCTATGAGCGGCAAAATCTATTATATTTATGTACCGGTAGTCAGGGAGAGCCACGCTCGGCCTTATCAAAACTGGCAGCGGGGGCGCATCCAGAGGTCAGCCTGCTGGAAGGTGACACCGTAATTTTTTCCTCCCGCGTGATTCCAGGCAAGGAAAAATCCATCAGTGCCATTAAAAATAATCTGGTGGAACGCGGTGTACAGATCATCAGTGACAAGGGTGGTGATATTCATGTGTCCGGCCATCCGGCACGCGATGATCTGGCACAGCTGTACGACTGGGTGCGCCCGCAAGCCGTGATTCCGGTACACGGTGAATATCGCCATATGAAAGCCCAGGCGATTTTTGCCAAGGAATGCCAGGTGCCGCACAGCATCGTGATCAGTAATGGTGATGTGATCAAACTGAACGCCAAACCGGCAACTTGTATTGGTAAGGTGGCCACCGGTCGGCTGGGGGTGAATGGTGTTCGCCTGCAGAATATCAACGGTGATGCCCATAAAGCGATGCATAAAGCCATTGAATATGGCTATCTGGTTGCCAGCATCTGTATCAACAGCGATGCCGAGATCGTCGCCCCCATGCAGCTATCCTGCCTGGGTTTGCTGGAGAAAAAAGAACTGCAGGCAATTGTTACCGAAGTGGAAGATGCGGTGATGGAAGCCCTGGATGAAGTCAGTGATCGCCAGCGGCAGAATGATGCTGCTTTACTGGAAGTCTGCAAAAAAGCCATTCGCAGCGTGATCCGCATTGAAACTGGTAAAAAGCCTGTGGTTGAGGTGCATCTGGTGCGGCTGGATTGAGATAAATTTTTTTTTGCCCATCTCTTGCCTGAATACACTTTTTGGTTGAATATATAAGAATAATAACCATTAAGAGTACGATTAGATGCCCCAGGAAATAGAAGCCATTCTGGCCAATGCCGGACGTGGTACTTTTTTACAGGATATGGCGGCGCATCTGGCAAGCGTAGAAAAAGCCGCCTTCACGGCCTATATTCGCAAAGGAATCCTACCTACCTTACCACTGGCAACTCAGGAGCTGATGCAAGATTTTTGTCAGCTGGCGTTGCGCATGCGGGCGGCGCAATATAGCGCTGTATTGCAAGCGGCTATTGACAGTAACGCCTTGTTGACTGCTGCTGCGGCGCAGCATCGCCAGGAATTGCTGGATATGATGCGTCAGCATGGACATGTGGTCAGCGGCTTGTTGCAGGATGAACCGTATCTGATTAATGTGATCTGGCAGCAGCAGAACATCTATCTGCAGCAGCTTGCCAGAATCAGCGGTGTAAACCTGAAAGCCGCAGGTGCATTAACGCTGGAGCAGCGGTTACAACAGGCAGAAACCCAGGCATTAGCTGGATGCTTGCCGACAACCCGCCATGGGCGTAAACAAATATACATGGCGTTCACGCGATGACAGTAAAGTGCGTGATGCACATGCCAGGCATGATGATCAGGTGTTTGACTGGCAGCATCCGCCACCCGGTGGCCATCCTGGCATGGAATTTAACTGCCGGTGCACTGCCGAGCCGGTGCTGGATGATCTTGGTGATGCGGTCATTAAAGATGAAGACCCGCAACAGCTGGCCACCTATGGCCTGGCTGTTGCTTTGACGGCACTCGCGATGCTGAATCCTGTAACCACGGCAGCGGCGCGTGCGCTGATGCCAGCGGTGCTGGACATGGCCAGTGCGGCAGTCAATATTGCCCGCGGTGCAGCAGCACGGGCTGGTATATCGGGCTTTGCCGTTGCCAGACAACTGCGCCAGGTGCACGCCAGAATTGTCAGCATCCGCAACGAACACATTGGCCTGTTCAAACGTCCCGCCGGTGTGCCGAAGGATTGGATTCGTGAACCTTCAAATAAAGGCGATGGGGTTAAGTATATTGACCCGTTATCCAAACGGGATAGTTACGTCAGGATCACACGTGGTAAGCCCCAAGCAACATTTGAAGGCCAGCGTGTGGATTATGTACGCTGGCAGAAAAAGAGCCGTTCCCTTGACAAAGATGGGAATTTTATCGACAAAAATACCCTTGAATCCCATATTCCCGTAAAAGAATTTACGTTTAGACCGGAGTTATTCAAATGAGACATCTTTATCCTGCCAGTATTATAGAAGCCCTTGAATGGCTTGCTGACATTGAATTTCAACGGATCGCCTGGTTTGAGAATGACCAGAATCTCTTCGCAAATTTTGACGAACAGTATATGTGGGTTTTTGAAGATACAGCACTTTTATATGCCATGGATAACGGTGATGTGGCATTCAGTCATGCTGCTGATAATAAACTCCGTGAATTGGCCATACTCATGGAAGCAATTGATTGGTATAAGGAAAATGACGAAGAATTACTGGTCTCACCCAAAATGGCAGTCATTCGGCAAAAGGCTCGCGAAGCCTTGGACTTGATTCACGCCAGTGATGGTTCCGAAAAAACGGTTGTTTACCTGACGCCAGGCGATCCAATACCGCGTGATGGAAACTGACTATAACCTTCTCATCACAGGGCTTACGTAGAACACCCATGTACATAACGCTGCTGCGCAAGTCTACAATGTGCGTTATCGCACAAAAATGATAGCAATTACATAAAAAATGATATATACTCTACAAAGTCATATCGACAGGACTTACGCAGAACGATCTTTTCTGTCATCCTGAGCGTAGCGAAGGATCTTTTAGAGCATTGAGATTCTTCACTTCGTTCAGAATGACAATTTCTGTTCTGCGTAAGTCCTGATCGATATAGAAACGATTGTGCAGTGTATGTGTATGTTGAAAAATATTAGTTACATCGTTTTCAGCCTGTCGTTAGTCTTCAGCACTATGGCCGAGGCGCATCCCAGAAATAAACCTCATCCACCTGTGATGCCCAGCTTTACCGAAGCAGCACGTATGAGCAACTTTTCCATTCCGTCGGTCGTTCATCCCCGGTTGTTTGACAGTTATGAAGTCGGCTTTGGTGATCCGGTAAAAGTCAATCCGCGTACAGCCGTGCTAAAACAGGGGCTTGCTGACCTGGCACATACGAATCTCAATAATGTACCATTGCCGGTAAATTATAATAATGCCCGCAACCAGTATCAGGGCTGGCTGGCACTGTTACAGACATTACGCGGTGAAAGTCCACTGATGCAGCTGGAACTGGTCAATGCGTTCGCGAATAAGCAGCCGTATACAGGTAAGCGTGAGCAGGGCATGTACGCTATGGATCAATGGCAGGATCCTGCCAGTTTCTTTCTACAGGGCGGCGATTGCGAAGATTACGCGATTGCTAAATATGTTTCGCTGCGTGCCCTGGGTTTTCACCCTGAACGCCTGCGGGTGGTGATAGGAACCCATCGTAAAACCGGTGCCTATCACGCCAATCTGGCGGTGCTGCTCAATAATGATATTATTGTGCTGGATAATCCTGATACCCTTCTTAAGGCACACATGGACTTAAAAGACTTCAAGCCACTGTATTCTTTTAATGAGAACCAGATCTGGTTTCACTGGTATCAGGGCGAAACACCACCGAATTTCTATACCAGCCGCGATGTGAATAAATTCAATGTCACACGCCGCTAACCACCAATGCGCCCGCCATTCGTGCGCGTAATAGCCACGACACTGCAGCGTGGTGGGGTTCCATCCTTAAAATCTGGCCAGCGGGTGCTGGGGTTTCCCCAGGTGCTGCCATTACCCGGGTGCTGTACAGAGATAAACAGGGTGCGTTGATCCGGCGTCTGGCTCATACCAGTCAATTCTGCGCCTAAGGGACAGCGATACAGTTGTTTTACCGCACCTGTGGCATCTGCCATATATAAACCATCGTTGATATCGGCCACATCGCCCATCCCATCGGTACCAATCAATAATTGACCTTGCTCGGTAAACAGCAGGTTATCTGGACATGCCAGCCATTCACCACTGGCTTCATTATGGTTGCGGCCACCCAGCAGAAACAAGTCCCACTTCCCGGCCAGGCTGGCGTGATCATCCTCGCCAGGCTGCAAGCGAAGAATCTGGCCGGTGGTATTATTTGCTTTCGGGTTAACGTCATCGACCTGTGCAGCCGTGCGCAGGCTGTTATTGGTGAGGGATACATAAACATCGCCGGTGTGTGGATGAATACTGATGCCCTCCGGGCGATCCAGCGTGGTGGCGCGCAGCAGATCAGCCGCCCGGCGGGTTTCAATCAGCACATCGGCCTGGCTGTGAAAAGCATTATCCGGTGTTAACGGTGTATTGCCGAACACCAGTGGCAGCCATGTCATGGTGTTATTTTCGGCAAATTTAGCCACATATAGCGTACCAGTATCCAACAGATGATCTGTTGAGCGGCCAGGGATGTATGGATCTTTTGAGATAAACTTATACAGATACTCAAACTGCTGATCATCGCCGCTGTAGACAACAACGTGTTGATTTTTTGATAGCACTACGGTGGCGGTTTCATGCTTGAACCGGCCAAGCGATGTGCGTTTTACCGGAGTGCTTTTGGGATTATAGGGGTCAATTTCCACTACCCAGCCATAACGGTTGGCTTCATTGGGGGTCTGTTGCAGATCAAAGCGCGGGTCGTGCGCGCTCCACCATGGATATTTACACTGCTGGCCAATACCAAGACGCTGATAATTCTGTTCCTCAATATCTGTATGGCCAGCAAAAAAATGACTGATATTTTCTTCACAGGTCAGCAGTGTTCCCCAGGGGGTAACGCCACCGGCACAATTACCCATCATACCCATAACACGTGTACCAGTCGGATCCTGCAGGGTCTGCAGGCGTTTACTGCCAGCGGCGTGTCCCTTGATATGATAGAGGGTATCCAGTGCCGTCAGTCGGCGGTTATAGGGGCTGTCCGTAACCACCTGCCACTGTTGTCCCTGGCGACGCACTTCTACAATACTCACCCCTACGGCGGCCTGTTCCAGTCTGGTGTGGGCTGCATCAGGGCGGGTGGCATCCGCATGCATCAGGGATGGATTGGGAAATTCATGGTTAATAGTCAGCAGGCCATGCTGGCTGTTTTTGCTGTTTTTGGGAAGGGGAAAGAACGCCGTATAATCGCAGCTGATACCGACACAGTGCAGTTGCCGTTCAGGCGTCATCTCTGCAAGCGAAAAGGGCTGCATAGGCTGTAACGGATCACCCCAACGAATGATAACGTGCTCCTGATAGCCGTTGATCACCGCACTGAATGGTTGGTTATCGTGGGGCAGGGCAGCTATCGTCTCAACCGGAGAGACAGTTGCTGCTTTCGCAATACTGGGTAAACCGCATAACAGTGCGGCAAGGCCACCATACTTTAATACATCACGACGATGCAACGCAGTAAGGCTGGGGGAAATGTCTGGACTCAGGCGGTCGTTATCCGACAGCACGGCGTTACTTTTTACGGAATTCATCGAGGCTGACAACCTTGCTGCCGCCAGTATCGCTGTTGCCTTTGTCTTTGCTGGAAGGACGCCCTTTTTTGGCGGGTGGTGGTGGGGTTCGATCGTCGGCCATTTCATCTTCGAGAATGGCCAGTGACATCAGCTCATCATCGTCATCATCGATAAATTCATCGTTATGGAACTGCAGGCCAAATTTTACCGAAGGATCGGCAAAGCCGGTAATGGCGGCAAACGGGATTTTCAAGTATTCTTCAACGTTATTAAAGCTGAGGTTCACGCTGAAAAAATCGGTTTTAATATCCAGGTTGCTGAACTGGTACTGCAGGACAATCGTCATTTCTTCAGGATATTTTTCTTTCAGATATGGTGGGATCTGCACACCGGCAAAATCGGTGCGAAAGGTAATATAAAAATGGTGTGCCCCCATCAGGCCATGTTTTTCCACAACCTGCAGGGCAGAGCGCACGACGCCCTTCAGCGCAGCCTCAACCATTTTATCGTATTGCAGAAAATCTTCACTCATGTTGACCCGTATAGCATACAGAAATTAAGAATCTACAGTTTCTGCACAGCAAAAGAAATTTTTGTGCGGTTTGTCACATCCGGGATGGTGATAATACGCTATGGTATTTTTTTAAAGGATATTATGATGGAACGTAATACAGATGCAAAGGCAATTGACAACCAGCAGTACACTCCACCGGCAACGCTTGCCGTTGAATCTTTATGGGATCGGGTCTTTTCGCATCTTGATCCTGAAGGGGAAGCAGCAATGGCGGACTATTGTAAAGGGATTATAACAGGTTATGCGTACATTCTGGCGTTGCAGAATGGCTTTGGCGCTGCTGATTGAGTATGTTTACAGGGCTTACGCAGCGATGCAATTTGCATCACTATACGTTTTCCCGGCGAACGCCGGGATCCAGCAAAAACAGACAGTTCTGGATCCCGGCTTCCGCCGGGAAGACGGAAAAAT
>JANMDF010000286.1:0-3420 GCA_031376145.1 Alphaproteobacteria bacterium | reverse complement strand
CACCAGACTTCAGCACGACACCGTTCAAGGTCAACCAGCCGCATTTTGCCTGCTGCTGCAGGGTATATTCTGCAGCCGGCACATGCCGTGCGTTCAATAAAAATGATTGCCACAGTTGATCATTTAACACCAGTGACTCACCCCAGACAGTCGAAAACGGGTACGGCGGCAGTACAGCTGTTCCCGCTGGCGTTGCCTGGCTCATAGGCAGCATGTCTGTTGCCTGAAACGGTAAAAAATTACCGAATGTTGCAACATTGAGCGGCAGAATCATGCTGGAAATCATACCAGGCGTTAACTCAACCCCATCGCCGCCAGACAGAACAGGATGATGAATACTGTACAGCTCAATCAATAACTGCTCACCACCAACCCCGATCACCAGAAGATCGGTGTCGACCATAAAAAACTGGCATTCCGTAATGCTGGCTATCTGCGTCAGCCGTATCGTTGCGCATGCAGTCGCCCGCAAGCGCGGCAACGACCGCTGACCCGTCACTGAAGACTGGCTCATCTTGACTCTCCTTGTTAGCAGGCTCGGGATGTTTTTCAGGTCTCCTGTCGCGCATAAAGCATTACAGTGCCTGGATATTTTTTTATCCCGACGTATCGTAAAAAAGAGTATACTGTATTTTTAGTTAACCGTCTATGAGGTATATCAGGTTTTTTTATGAATATTCTTGCGGCACTGTTTAACCTCAACATCAGAACCCGTCGTACTTTCGGCGTGCTGCTGGGGTTGTTGAGTGTCGCTTTTTTATATTACGGCATCAGTACATATGTTGTGCTACGGGATGGCACCGACCCTATTGATATCGCCAACAAGGCATTCAAACAGGCGAATATCTTATATGAGCGCCAGGAATACAAAAAAGCGTACCCCTTGACTGAAAAGGCTGTTGAGGCTTATCGCGTTGCCGGAGATTTGCAGCAGGTACTGGAAACCTATTTACTGCAAACCCGCATCGCTTACCAGCAGGGTAATATTGACGACGCCCTGATCAGCTTCAAGCTGGCTATTGCTCTTGCGGATACAATCAACAATCCTAGCTTGAAAGGCCATGCCTTTGAAACACTCAGTGCATTATACCTTGCCGGTAATGTATATGATAAAGCATTACAGGCAGCCAGGCAGGCGGCGGATCAATACCTGAATACTGATCTGCCTAACAGAGGTGCTGTTTTATACGTCAGTATCGGGGATGCTATCCTGCTAAAGGCGAAAGATAATAAAGCCGCCATAGAACAGGCAGCGGATGCCTACACCTTTGCAGCGCGCATTTATGCGAGTCAGGGCGACCTCTTTAACATGGCATTAATGCAGGAGCGTATTGGTGATGTGGCTTTTTTGCAGAAAGACTTCACCAATGCCGCCCTGCACTGGCATGATGCTGAGATCAATTTTTCCCGTGCTGAACGCCCGGATAAAGCCAAAGCATTAAGCGCAAAGTTTAAACAGATTGACGAAGACACCCTGAATGCCATTTTTGAATAAAGACAGGACTTACGTAGCATGGCGATTACCATCAGAACGGTTTTACCAGCGAACGCTGGTATCCAGCAAAAACAATCAGTTCTGGATCCCGGCGTTCGCCGGGAAAACGGAAGTATCCGTGTTTTGCGTAAGTGCTGAAAGATATTGTATGGTCATAAAAGTTAAAACCGCGAAACGCCGCTCAACGGCATCGGCTGAATGGCTGAAACGTCAGTTGAACGATCCGTATGTTACCGCCGCACAAAAACAAGGGTATCGCTCGCGTGCCGCATTCAAGCTGCTGGAAATTGATGATAAATATAAAATTTTAAAACCTGGGCAGAAAATTCTGGATCTGGGGGCAGCCCCTGGCGGCTGGACACAGGTACTGGCCAGACGCTGTGCGTCTGATCCCCAACATCCTACAGTTGTCGGATTGGATTTACTGGCTATTGATGCCATTCCCGGTGCCATATTGCTGCAAGGTGATTTTATGGCAGATGATGCCCCGGAACGCTTAATTGCTGAGTGTGGTGGCAAAGTTCATGGTGTCGTCAGTGATATGGCACCCAATACCATTGGCCATGCCGCCACTGATCATTTACGCATTATCGCACTGGTAGAAGCCGCTTATGATTTTGCCCGCCAGGTTTTGCTGGAGGGTGGTTTTTTTGTCTGCAAAGTATTCCAGGGGGGGGCGGAAAAAGAGCTGCTGGCGCAAATCCGGCGCGATTGCGCCCAGGTTACCCACTTCAAACCTCCTGCCAGCCGCAAGGATTCTGCAGAAATTTATCTGGTGGCGCGGGGATTTAAAGGCAATTGCGGAATTATATAGGAACCTCTGCAAAAGCCCCTGTGTCATCCTGAGCGCAGCGAAGGATCTCAAGGCTCAGGATGACAAAAATTCTTGTTTCGCGTAAGTCGTAAATCTTTCAGATCACTGCTTTTACAACAACTTCCCCCACGCCGCTGCGGTATCCAGCATCCGGTTGGAGAAGCCCCACTCGTTATCATACCAGGAGAGGATGCGGCAGAAGGTGCCTTCAATCACCTGGGTTTGCGTCAGATCAAAATTTGAACTGAACGGCGAGTGATTATAATCGATTGATACCAGCTGTTCGTTGCTCACCGCCAGCACGCCTTTTAAAGCACCGGCAGCCGCTTTCGTCATGGCATCATTGATTTCTTCCGCACTGGTGGCACGGTTGGCGACAAATTTAAAATCCACCACCGAAACGTTGGGGGTTGGTACGCGAATGGCCGTGCCATCCAGCTTGCCCTTCAATTCCGGCAGCACCAGACCCACGGCACGCGCCGCACCGGTGGATGTTGGAATCATGCTGAGGGCAGCAGCACGCGAACGGCGTAAATCCTTATGCATCGTATCAACAATGCGTTGATCACCCGTGTAGGAATGAATCGTCGTCATGTAACCGTGTTTGATGCCAACCAGCTGCTGCATGATGAACGCCACTGGCGCCAGGCAGTTGGTGGTACAGGATGCATTGGAGATGACTTCCTGGCTGGCCGTCAATTTGTCATGATTCACCCCATAAACTACGGTTAAATCAACATTATCCGCCGGTGCTGAAATAATGACTTTCTTTGCCCCTGCCGTCAGGTGCTTACCCGCTGATTCCTTGGAGGTGAATACACCCGAACATTCCAGGGTAATATCAATATTCAGGGCTTTCCAGGGCAGTGCCGCCGGATCGCGTTCCGCGAAAACTTTAATGTCGCCACGGCCAAGGTTCAGACCATCACTGGTAACCTTCACTTCATGCGGGAAACGCCCATGCACAGAATCATACTGCAGCAGGTAGGCATTGGTTTCAATGGAACCCAGATCATTAATGGGTTCGGGCGTATTGGGCGGCATGTGCTGCGCGCACTGTATGAAAGTGGCCGGACAGACGTGGAAGTGGTTGCCATTAATGATCTGGGTT
>JANMDF010000248.1:0-1552 GCA_031376145.1 Alphaproteobacteria bacterium | reverse complement strand
CGCTCGCCCTGCACCACATGCACCAGCAGTGCCGTCTGGCCATCCTGATATGTCGTAAACACCTGTTGTTTCATACACGGAATGGGGCTGTTACGGTGAATGATCTTTTCATTGAGGCCGCCCATGGTTTCAATACCGAGTGACAGCGGTGTAACATCCAGGAGCAGGCTATCGCCATCGCCAGTCAAGGCCGCCGCCTGATAGGCTGCCCCCATGGCTACGACTTCATCAGGATTCAAGGTACACAAGGGCTGCCTGCCAAAAAATTGCGTTATTGCAGCCTGGAAGGCTGGCATTCGCGTTGCCCCACCCACCAGCACCACTTCAGCAATCTGTGGGCGTTCCACCTTAGCATCAGTGAGCACTTGCTCACATATTGCCAGACATCGGCGCAATATGGGGTTTAGCAGACGATCCAGATCATCGCGCATAAACCGATGTGCACAGTCGCGCTCCTGTAAGGCGATGAAAACATCAGCACCGTCTTGCGTACTTAGCTTCTCTTTGGCTTCGCGTACCAGCATCTGCAACCGCTGTCGCTCCATGTGCGTGAGTGTTTGCTCATAATGCGCAGCAGCGAGAAAAGCATCATATAACGCCTGATCGACATCATCCCCGCCCAGCTGTGTATCGCCACCGGTGGCAATGACCTGAAACACACCCTTTTGCATGTTGAGCACCGACACATCAAAAGTGCCACCGCCCAGATCAACAATGACATAGATTCCCTCGGCTGCCGCATCAAGACCGTATGCCAAGGCTGCTGCCGTGGGTTCGTTGATAAGCCGTAACACATCAAGCCCCGCAAGAGCGGCGGCATCCTTGGTGGCCTGGCGGGCGGTATCGTCAAAATACGCCGGCACAGTAATCACCGCCTGCGTAATATCTTGTGCTAATGTCACAGAGGCCATGTGCTTTACTTTTGCCAGGATCATGCTGGCGGCCTGCACAGGCAAGACTTCACCACTGCCCATGCGCCGCTTGGTGGATGCATGCTCTATACCGTCGATATTGACTACGGACGGCAACAACCGCCGTCCATCAGCATCCGTCAGCACTGTTACCTGCCCACCGCGTGCAACGGCCACCACCGTATGCGTAGTGCCCAGGTCAATGCCGATGGCTGGAACTTTTGCCACTTGCGGCGCAGCCTGGCCTGGCTCGTTAATGTGCAGCAGCATGGGAGCCTATATTATCATTTTCTGGCCGGAGCCGGTTGATACAGCGGATAATCTCATCCAGCAGTTTCTGCAGATAAATCAAACGAATAACATATTTTTCTGCTGCCTGCAGATTCTGAATAGCGAAAGCCGCCGTGATGCCTTCGATAGTTTCGGCGCGCTTCAGTGCGGCTTCTGCGTGTAGCAGGCTTAAGGCCTCTGGACTTTCAGCATGCATTAAGGCTTCGCGCATGTCCATGCTTTCGGCCAGCACATCGGGATCGGTCACCGTCTGGCCCTGTGCATTTACAGTACGCCACCTGTTCTGCATCATGTCCAGCATGTTGGCATTGTTAGAATAGCCATTGGTCATTTCTATTTTATTGCCAGTT
>JANMDF010000310.1:0-21124 GCA_031376145.1 Alphaproteobacteria bacterium | reverse complement strand
CTGTTGCTTCACCCCGAAAAGACTGCGCTGTGCATCCAGCACTTCGAGGTAGGGGAAACGTCCCAAACCATATCCTTCACGCGCCAACCTGAATGCTTTATCGGCGGAAGGCAGGATTTCCGTTTTGAGTGTTTGCGCCTGCACATAGGCGTTTTCCATACGCTCGTGCGCCTGTGTCAGTTCCGCACTTGCATTGAGTGCCATTTGGCGGTTATCCATTTCCTTGCGGCTGACCTCATGCCTTGCTTTCTCGATATTGCCACGGTTGGCATTGAATACGGGGATAGGCAACGACACGCCCACCACAAACGCCTGATCGCCGCTATCACGAAAATCACGCACGCCAACACTTAAACGCGGATCAGGAATGGCATTGGCCTGTTCCAGTTCCAGTCGCGCTTTCGATTGCCCCAAGCTGCTATTCAGCTTCACCAGATCGGGGTTGGTTTTCAGCTTTTCTTCCAGCGTTGCCGCATCTGGTTTAGCAATGGCATAAAATGCCGCGCTATCAAGAGGCAGAGTGAAGCGTTCTTCGCCCATCAGCGCGGCCAATTTTTTACGGGAAATATCACGCTCACGGTTCGCCTGATCAAGCGCAATAGTCGCGGTGGAGCGTTCCACCTCCGCACGGCTTTTTTGCATCAGTGGCGCGGCGGCAGCACTCACACGCACGCTAACCGATTTTAGAACATCCACAGCCAGTTCTTTTTGCTCGGTGGCAAGGCGAACATTTTCTTCTGCCGCTACCGCATCCGCATAGGCGGTAGTCACATCGCGGATGACATCGAGCATGGCTGCTTGTTCATCGAGCGAGGCGATTTCCAGCCCTTTACCCGCGATGCTCTCCCGCGCTGAAATCTTCCCGCCGATGGTAATTTCCTGCGTGACCCCATACGTCACTTCTGCCGAGTCGAATCCTTTATATGCCCCTTTACCAGCGACATTTTCCGCTTCCACACCCACTTCGGGGTTTACCCATACCCCAGCTTGCCGCTGTTCTCCCTTTGCAGCCGAAACGCCACTGCCGAAGGCTTTCAAACTTGGGGACTGTGCGAGTGCTTTGACAATCGCATCATCCAGCGTAAAGCCAGTAATCTTTACAGATGTGGCCACAACAGCAGGAGGCGGTATCTCGGTTTGCTTTTCTGGTTCAGCGAAAGCGGGTGCGCTGGTTAGCATGGTGGCGCAGAGCAGCCACACGGGGAGTTTATATGGGTTTGGCATCGGGAGTTCTCACACTTAAATTCCTTGGATAAACACAAAAGGACGTGCGGCATCAGAGCGCCTGAATAGGCGCTCTTTCAGGCGCAAGCCTGCTTTATGGAATTAAGCGTGGGAAGGTGGCTTGAGTGGTGATCCGACCAATACGGACGTGGCGGCATCTTGCTCAAGAACGAAAACCGTGCGACTGGAAACCGTCATCGGGGCAGCTACGGTCAGGTTAGGCATGGCAGACACATGAGGGCAGCAGCAATGATGTCCAGCGTTTGCCATTTTGCTGTCATCCTGCTTTTCACCTTTGGACTGTTTTTTTGATTGCTCAGTCATCTGGCAGTTATCACCCTCACAATTCATGCCAGCAGCGTGCGCGATAGGCGCAACAAGCAGGTAAAGAGCAACAAAAAGTGAAAGAATGAATTTCCCCATGTATCGTAACATAAACGAATCTAATTAATGTTCAACTAATATTCTACCTATTTGAGAGATGTAAGATGTCGCCGCGCCGATTCCGATTTACTGACGCCTTCACGCACATACTTGATTGCTAGCTAGTATCCAGTCAAAAGGCTGCCAACCTTAATAACCCGCAAAGCGATATGTTTGCACGCTTAGATGCGCGTTAAATGCTCATATATTGACATTTAACGCGCATGTGGTATGGTTACATGGTAAATCCTACAATAGGGGAATGAGATGGAAACATACATGTCAGAGGCATCAAAGCCTATAAGGCGGTTGAATGCGACTTTGCCCGAACCATTAGCGCGTTTTGTAGGAGAAGTGACGGGGGGCGGCGGATTATATGAAACCCCTAGTGAGTTAGTGCGTGATTTAATACGCCGCTATATGGAGCGTGTGCAACAATCGGATACGGACGCGATTAACGCCCTGTTGGTTCAAGCACTAGATGAAAATAGCTATAGTCCTCTTACCCCCGGTGATTTTTCAGATATACGGCGCGAGATAGCGGGATGAAACCATTGTACGAGATGAGAAAGAGTGCGCTGTTCATTCGTCAGGTGCGCTTATTTGCCCGTTCCTACGCACAAGACGTAAATGCGGGAACGACTGTAGCCCTTCGTTTCATTGATATGGTAGAAGAGGCAACCCGCTTTATTCAGGAAAACCCGTTTTCTTGTGCTGTCTATGCGGATGCTAAAAATCATCCAAAGCTATCAGGATTAGAATATCGCAAATGGCATGTTAAGGGCTTCCCGCATTCCGTATTTTTCAAGATTGACGGTGTAATCATTACCATTGCAGCGTTGTACGCCCAAAGAATGAATATCGCTGTACGCTTCCCATCAGATATACAGAATTAACCTTTTTAGTATTTTAAAAGGGATTTTTTATCACCACAAGCGTTCCCTTTTGACATTAAAAACCGTTGTGGATAACCCATTGATATTATTTGCGCTTGAAATCACCAAAAGGGCGCGGCATAATTATGCCTATGAAAATAGGCTATGCGCGGGTGTCCACGGATGAACAGAACCTTGACCTACAGCGTGACGCGCTGAAGGGGGTGGGGTGTGAGTGTATCTTTGAGGATAAGGGTATCAGCGGCGCGGTAGCAGACCGCGCAGGGCTGAACGAAGCCCTGCAATCCCTCACGAGTGGGGATGTGCTTATCGTTTGGAAGCTGGACAGGCTAGGGCGTTCCCTTGGTTTCCTGTGCGAGCTGGTTATCAAGCTACACGAGCAGGGCGTAGGCTTTCACAGCATCACGGACGGGATAGACACAACCACTAGCAGCGGCAAGTTGGTGTTTCATATCATGGGCGCATTGGCGGAGTTTGAGCGCGACTTGATCCGCGAGCGTACAAAGGCAGGGATGAAAGCGGCGAAGAAGCGCGGCAAGCATGTAGGGCGACCCCATGCCCTCACCGCCTCACAACTGGCGCACATGCGCGATCTGCTCAACGCAGGACGCACGCAGCGCGAAGCCGCCGAACTGTTAGGCGTATCGCCTAACACCGTGGGTAGGGCGGTGAAGAAAGGGCGGGAATAGGTGGACAATGTGCAACGTATGCACTACCGTAAGTCCTTAAAAAATTACCCTAGACGCATACTATAAAGCAGAGGCGGGTCTAGGGTGTACCTAGGCAACATAGCCCAGAATGATGAAAAATGCAAATTGCGATGGCTTATGCAGTCTAAATACATACTTTATTTCGATGATACAGGCAGCAGAAACCCAGATGCTCACGAAAGTCGCCACGATGGTATGAATTGCTTTGGGCTAGGGGGTATTTTAGTCAAGGAAGAGGATGTTGCGTTGATATTGGCGGAATATCAACGGTTTTGTGATGAATGGAGGATAGATTACCCGCTGCATTCCACTAAAATCAGAGGGGGGCAGGGCAAGTTTGGGTGGTTAAAAAAGCCAGAAAATGCAGGGGAGTTCTTACCGTCACTTGAGAGATTTTTGTTGTCACTCCCTATTGTAGGGATTGCTTGTGTTATAGATAGAGGTGGATATTTGGCACGATATAAAGATCGTCATAAAGACGCACTTTGGTATATGTGCAAGACAGCATTTTGTGTGCTTGTGGAGAGGGCGGCAAAGTTTAGCGATGATCGAGGCAGAAAATTAGAAATCTGCTTTGAAGAATCAGGGAAAAAAGAGGACAGAGATATAATCCAGTATATGCGGGAGCTGAAGACGCAGGGAAACCCGTTTAATCCTGAAAGTTCTGGTAATTATGCCCCATTAGAGGCGGCAGATTACAAGCGCATAATACTTGGTGAACCAAGACGGAAAACAAAAAATCTTCCACTGATGCAGTTGGCTGACTTGATATTGTACCCGATTGCAAAAGCGGCGTATGACCCCAAATATCCACCATACAAACGGCTGAAAGATGAAAAAAAGCTGATAGATTGCCTCATCCCTGATGAGCAAATCCCGCAACGGGGGATTAAATACAGTTGTTTTGGAGATATAAAAAATTAAAGGCTCACAAATGAGCCTTTAATTTTCGGCTTGCTAGCTTAGCGCAAACCCCGAGGCAATGCCTATGCGGGTAATGTACCAAATTACAGCCAAAAATGCAAGGAAAAATTATTTTTTATTTATTTACGGGCAGTTAGCCACTTTCTTTTTCACGAAATTGATAAATGCGCCATTGACGCTTTTAGGCTGGAAGCCGCCAAGAAGCTGCAAGGTGAATTGTTCACGGATTGCGTCATAATCCCAGCCTGTCCCCGCTTCTTGCACAATTACCGCACCTTTTTTGATAGCTTCAGGGGAGATACGGGGGACGCTGAACAAATCCCCCTGCACTTTCTGCCCTGCCCGATTGCCAAACGTCACAAGGTCATTTTCCATCTCAATCGTGTAATCAGGCAGGTGATTAGATTCGACAATTTTTCCAATGTAAAAACGGAACATTTTTAGCGGGCTGGTTGAGCCTGATTTTTCATGCAGGGTAGGCAACGAAACAGACCATTCTTTTTGCGATCCGCAATGCTTGCGGGCTATCTCATACAGTCGCCGTTCTAGGGCTTTTCCTAAGCGGAAATACTTAGGGTTAATGGTCAACACCTCTTTGCCAATGATGGAGTTATAGAACCAGTCCGAAAGCGTTATTTCCAGAGCAACGCGCCTATCTTTAACAAAGCTGCTTTCCACAAAATGGAAACTTTCAATCAAATGGAATCCCGCAACCTGTTTGATGCCGTTCGTTTTGATATTGGTGCTGATTAAAACGCCAGCAAGACGATGCAAAGCCTTCTCTAGCAAGCCATACCCCTCACCTGTTATGATGCGGTTTGTGGCTTTGAGTAAGTCATGGGAGGAGATACGGAGCGTCTTAGGGGGTATTTTCCCTTGATTGACTTGTTCCATTAGCAGTGAGCCGCAATAGAGCAATACATCCTTATCAAAAATAGTGGGTAAACCATAGTCAAACGATGGACTGATAACGATATTAACCCCAGACTTTTCATAGCGAATGGAGCGCAAGTCTTTATTTTTTGAGAGCGTAAACATGGGGTGCCCCATACTTGCCATGTCATCTTTGATAGGCAGATTATCAAAAATATCCGCGATAAAAAAATCTTTATGCGGGTGACGGTCAGGCAATAGTGGCGTGCGAGTAATAGCCATAACATACCATTTTTGCAGGTTCGGAAACCACCTTATCTTTGCAGGTTCAGAAACGCAAGGAATTATCCACAGGCAGAAAAAAGCCCTAGATTTCCATCTGTAGGTTCAGAAACTTCCATCTGTAGGTTCAAAAACTTCCACTTGTAGGTTCAGAAACTTCCACCTGAAGGTTCAGAAACCAGACTGCTCATTAAGTAATTGAATTGTATCTATAAAAATGCCATAAAAAAACCCGTAACACTACTCTAACACTACTATAACGAAGTTATAACACTAGGGTGGGCTGTGGATAACTCGCGGTTATCATACTAAAGAGGATCTCGGAGTATGATATAAAGTACATCTGATGCAAAAAACGCCTTCCCTGCATTGCTACAAAGAAGGCGCATCACTTGCGCGGTCATCGGCATCCCTGCCTGTACCGCAAGAGCATCATACCTCATTCCATCATTTGCTGCAAATATCCTAGCGGGGTGAATGCGCGGTACGCGCAGAGGGGGCGGCAATAAGCCCCCTCCTGCTTTTTTAGTAAGACAAACGGAATGCGCCATAGGCGCATAAGCATTTCAAGGGCGGCATAGCCGCCCTATGAGGATTTCTTTTTCATTCTTCACTGTCTGTGCAAGTGGAAGCATCGTAAAGAGGCTTGGCAATGATTAGGGCTGTGCCTGTGATGAACGTCCGAGCCTCTCCTGATAGGCTTGGAGATAAAAGAAGGGGGAAGGTTAGAAATAAGCCTCTTTTGCGCTGTACGCGCATTTATGAGCCACTACGGGGCTATCTGACTGCTGGTAATTTCGGGCGTTTTCTGTTTGGGCGTGCGAATTGCCCCCAGCCGCCATTTTGGCGTGGGGACTGTGAGGATTTCCGCGAAAAATGCGGGAAACTTGCGCCCCAGAAACAGCGCAACACCCCCATATAGCAGGGTGTTTGTGAACCATTTATTATGGATCACAAACTGAAATGACCAGAAAGACGCGGCGGGAGTTGTGTACCACAACACCGCCAACAATAGCAGCCATAGTGCCGCCGCCTGGTTGAAACTTACTAGGCGTATTGCGGCACTTATGGGCGTGACTGCCAGCCGCCACGCTTCCAGTGGCAGGGTTAAAAACCACCATACCCCCCGAAAAGTGCGGTTGTTCATCAGGCTGTAGGGCAGTTTTACCCCCATGCTTACCCTGCCACAAGTGCTTGTAGTTCGGGTGACAGCCGCGCTGTAACGGTTGCGCGGGTTTGTTTCTTCCCGTGCTGAAGGCTTGGGACAACGCTTGCCGTGGGGGTGGCAGTGCTGGATTTTTGACGGGGTGACACATAGCCCAGCCGCCAGCGTGGTATTGGTGGGTAGATTGCTTGCCGCCTTACGCCAATACTCAACACCCCAAAGAACAGCACAACAATCATCCGCCCTACGGCGGCATCTGATTCCTCATAGGTTCGACCATTAGGGGATGTTAAATCGTAATAGAACAACAGCATGATTGCGCCTACGCGAATTGGTGTGCCAATGCGCCGCATGACAGGCAGAATGCCTTGCGCCAGTAGGCGCACGGCTTCCAGTGGCAGCGTGGCTATCCACCAGACGAGGCGAAACAGCGTGTTGTTATTCAGACTTGCGGGAAGCTGCATAGCGTGAAGTTCTCCCCATTGTTAAATTGGCGTGTGGGCTGAAATATCAGCCCATCCACCAGTAATTTGTTGGCTGTGCCGCCGTTTCGTAGCCGTTCTGCAAAGAAATTAGGCTGTATGCGATAATCCATTTGCTCACTTTCCCCCTCGCCTGTGCTTGCGCCCGTGCTGTTGGTGAGGGATATACCCCTGTTTCTACCCCTGCCCCAGTTAGAGCCAGACGTGCCGCCGCCCATAGGCGCACTGGAGCTACTGCCGCCAGAGTTCCAGCTTGTTCCCTCACTCTCGCCGACAGAGCGCGAGGAATTATTGCCCCTGTTCCAGTTTTTGCGGCGGTGCAGGACTTTCCCCAGCAGATTAGCCGCCCACTGGTTCGTGGTGAAATCATCGTTGCTGTGTAGTATCTTGGTGCGAAGGTTGCCCAGTAAGGCATTGCCGACATGTTCAGTGTTTTTTCCGCCTACCGCTGCATAAATGCCCGATAGGTTTTGCGTCAGGTACACGGTAGCGGCGCGAGCGGATCGCGCCGTACTTTGGAACTCATTATCGTAATCCGATAAGAAAAATTGCGCTTCATCGGCAAACAAAAACACAGGGCGCGGGTTGGCTTGCACGTTCCGCCGTTCGGTTGCTTTCTGCCACAGGTACTTGAACATGCTTTGCGCGATAATGCCTGTGCTTTCCCATGTTTTAAGGGGTAAATCTACTATGATAATTGCCCCTTCATGGGTCATTTCGGGGCAAAGTGTGGTATGAGTGCAAAACAGTTCGTGCATTCTGCCCTTCAAAAAGGGGTGCGCCATGCCCACCAGATGCGCGATAATGCCGCTACGGGTTTTATCGGCTATGGTGCGAAAACCTTTGCAGATAAAATCAGATACCACTTGGAAATCATGGGGTGAGAGCGGTTGCGCGGGGTTTTCGCGTGCTTTGTACAGGGTGGTGATACAAAACTCAGTTTCTCGCTTATTGTCTGCCGTGGGCATCGTATCAATGAACCGTACCACATCCGCCAGCCGCACCGTGCCGTAAGCCGCTATAAGCGCATCTACGACATTGGATAGCAGCATCTTGGCGTTATCCTGCCAAAAGCTATCCCCTGCCCCCTCACCGCCGCCCTTGCGGCGATTGCTGGCTTCCATGATCTGCATGAACAGTTGCACGATATTAAATGTTTCGCCCGACCCTAACCCGCCGCGCCGTAGCTCATACTCAAGGAAGTTAAAGCGTTCACGCCCCGACCCGTCAAACACAATCACGCTTTCAGACCTGCCGCATTCTTTGGCATAGCGTTCCCATGTTTCTCTTTCCGATGGTTTGGCGCACAATACTAACCCGCCCATGCCGCTACGCAGGAACGCACGAGCGATGGTTGCGCCACTGCCTGAGGACTTTCCCGACCCTGTAGCCCCCAGTATCAGTGCGCCTTCACACGCTTGCCCCAGTGTCCAGTTATCTTTGCCCAATTTTAGCAGCGGCGCATCTAACTCCCGCAGAAAATCACGATCAGGCGCAGCCTGAATAAAGGACGATTCGGCGCGTGCGGGAAGTCCCATAAAATACCTTTTGCAAAACAAATATGTTCTGTTTAATCATTAAAAAACACACGGATGAATTGCAATGGCTAAAAATCCAACCTTCCTAGAAACACTTACCCAAGGCATCGTCAATGCCGTGGATGATGTGCGTCATAAAGTGGTTGAAGAGGGTTATTTTGGGCGGGAAACCACTAAGGATATAGGCAACATCAGTACCGCAGAGATGCTAGGCATCGTATCCGATGAACGAATGATGCAGAACGAGCAACACGCCGCCGAATATGCCCCTGTGCATGATGATAAGTATCAAGCGTTTCTGGATGACATGTTCGGGAAGGATACCAAAGAGCCTGAAGCCGTTAAAACACAAGAACCAGCGCAGGAGATGGAACGGTGAGTGATAATGATCTTCCCTATCCTTATCGGGATGAGATTCTTGAACCTTTTAAGCCTATTGGGTACATAACCCCAGTAGGCGTAGTTTTCTTAATCTTTTTAGGTCTATGGACTCAAAGTTTTTTTGCATTTCTTTTTATTGTTATTTTTGGAGGTATTTATACCTCAGACGCGCAGAAAAAAATCAATGATAAAAACAAGAAATCTTGGGAAGCAGAATATAGACGTTTAGAGCTTGCTGCTGCAAGAAAAGACCCCTTATTGTTTTCGTATAAAGCAAATCATCTCTCTGAAGATGTTATGGAAGCGTACAACGCAAAAAACCCAGTAAAATTTGCGGAGATACTGGAGAAAAAATCTAACAGTGCAGCTAATTCCGTCCATTTTTCAAAAATAGTGAATGATGATGATGCCGCTAAATTATTGTCTTATTTACAGACGCTATCCCCAATTATTGAAAAATATGAGTCTTTTCTGAAGGATAATCAGGGCATAAACCTTTCCATACAAGAAAAATTGGAGCACAAGATTCATATAGACTTGCCGCCATACCCATCTGATTCAATGGCACTTAATATAGCAAAGGAAATGCAAAAAGCTTATATTCCATTGATTAACATAGGTAATCAGGCTATTAATTCTACTGGCGGGGTTATTGATTATGCTAAAAATCATCCCGTATTTCTTGTTACTGCAGCTCTAGTTATGTGGATTAAGCATGAGAAGCATAAAGAAAAAGCTATGCAAACTCTCATTCAAACAAAAATGGAGGTTGAGATTTTTTGTGAGAAAATGGAAGCCTTGGTTAAAATTCTTAAAGAGAGAAACGATGCTATTCAAGAATATAGAAAGCAAACAGTTGCTCGTGAGAAACTTCTTGAATCTTCCCTCGCTGATGCAGAAAATGATCCTTATAGTGAAGAGAAAATCTGTGCCGTTCTTGAAAATGGCTTCTATCTAAAAATGATGGCAAACAACATAAAGATTTGATATTTATATGAAACACATCAACGAGTTATCAAATGTTGCTCACTACACAGGAATGATTAGGGAAACCTTAGAGCTTGTGCGTCTTAAACAACAAGGAAGAATTATTAGAGAAGTGATAGATAAGCAGACTGAGATACGGTTGTTAGAGATAAAATCAAGAATTAAAGAGTTTGAGGATACTCTTAGGATTAACCATGAAGAGTTCGTAATTTTTCAAAAAAACACTCATCTGCACATTGCAGAGTTAATAAAGCAACGAGAGTTCGATCTTGCGATAATAATGCACGAAAGGCTTGCAAGCCGATTTAGCGGTGATTTTTTCAACAGTATCTGCGAGAAATATAACAGCAATGTTGGCACTGATTATATAAAGCTACTTTCTGGCTCTGTTACCGCACCTTAGTAGCCGAATTATTGCTCATTTCTTGGCATTTTGTTTGAAGCGGACTAAGAACGCCAAGTTCAGTAGTGCCAGTTGTATTGCTAATGATAGCGTGCAACCCTTTGCCGAAAAGACCATTTTCAAGACCAATTTTTTCATGCAACATGAATGCCTCTACGCTTCCAAGTTTATGTTCTGTATTATCATCGGTACACTTCAGACTTTTGCCAGAAAAAATATTTCCGTGATTATCTTCTTTTGCGGTTATCCCTACTGTAGATGCTAAAAATCCAATAACTGGTGTGGTTTTTAACGTATCCCCCATAACTTCCCCCTCATATTAAAATCTGTTACCGTTCTACCCTATCACGTTAATGTTACAGCTTGATGACGGTGCGGGTTTTTTTTGCGTTCCCGTCCGCTGATCCGCCCAAGAGGGCTGGTGCGCCCTCCCCTTTCCCCCGTTTTTTCCGCGTGTAAAAACCACTTGCCGCTCGCGTGTTATTCGCATAGTATGGCGAGTAGCAAGATGTAGAAATGTAATACAAAAACTAGCGTTTTTGCCTTCCATTTCTCACTTGGCAAGGGAGAACCTAAGCGGTTTTCCCGTTGCATCCCATTCCCTTTACGCGCCCCATCACAGGTGATTTATGGCACGTCCAAAAAAAGACGATGACGCGAAACGCGAACACATCGTATCGTTGCGTTGCACCGAGGCAGAGCATACGGCTCTTGCCGAACGCGCCGCCGCTGTAGGGATGACGCAAAGCGAGTATTTGCGTCACATGGCGGTTGCGGGGCGTGTTGTGGTGAAACACTCCCAGACCGACACGGAGCTAACCACGGAGTTGCGCCGCATCGGTGTCAACCTCAACCAGATAGCGCGGGTATTGAATACCCTGCCTACTGGTACGCCCCCCGCCCTTACGGATACGCTGCAACACCTGCAACGGGTGTTGTTTGCGCGTATGCGTGCGGCGTGATACCGCGCATAGCCAACCGTGGGCATTCTTTCAAGGGGGCGGGGGCTTATTATCTGCACGATAAAAAAGCCGATACGGCGGAGCGGGTGCTATGGACGCACACGCTCAACCTTCCCACCGAGAATGCCGAAGAAGCCTTGCTGTGTATGGCGTGGACGGACACACACAGCCCCAAGGCGGCAGTGGGCAGGAAGCAAACGGCGGGGAATGTTTACAGCTATTCCCTCGCGTGGCATCCTGATGAAAACCCCGATAAAGACGCAATGCTTGCGGCGGCAAAGGCTACGCTTGCCGTTTTGGGGCTTTCAGAGCATCAGGCGGTGATCGTGGCGCACGGCGACACGGATCATAAGCATGTGCATGTGGTGACGAACCTTGTGCATCCCGAAACGGGCAGGGTTGCCGACCTATCCTATTCTAAACGCCGTTTGCAAGAATGGGCGTTAGAGTACGAGAAAGCAGGGGGGCAGATTCGTTGCAAAGAGCGTGAAGAAAACGCCGAGCGGCGCAAAGACGGTGAAATCACCAAATATCAGGACGAGAAAACCAAGGACGCGGTGAGCATCACCGAGCTTTACCGTCAATCCGACAGCGGCGCGGCGTTCGTATCCGCCCTGGCGAGCGAGGGCTACATACTTGCCCAGGGCGACAAGGGGCGGCTGGTCATTGTGGATATGGACGGCAAAGCCCAGAACCTTGTGCGCCAGATTGACGGGGCAAAGAAAAAAGACATCGAGGCGAAACTTGCCGAGGTATTGGCAACCCTCCCCACGGCAACGGAAGCGATGGAGCAACAGCGGGAAACACGGGAGCGGTTAAACGCTCTAACCGCTGAAACGCTCCAGCCTGTACCAGAAGCAACCCCCACGCAACAGATCGTTTCAACGCATATTGCCGCTGTGGGGACGTTGCCGCAATCCTCTGATGCAGACGCGCACAGGGCGGAGGTTGCCAAGCATGTTACACGGCATGAACGCGCCGAAGCAGAAGCGTTGCGCGAGGTTGCGTTACCCCTTGGTGTAATGGGTGAAACACCCATGAACCCCGCAGAGAAACAGCATTTATCGGGGTTTGCACAACACATGGAACGGGTCAAGCAACACCTGCACCGCTTAGTGGATTGGGTGCGGGAAAAGCCGAGGGAGTATCTGGACAGCGTGCGCCAGAAACGCCGCGCTGATGCAGTGGGTGTAACAGAGGGGCGGGAGATACCCAGCACCACCGTTACCCATGCACAGAAGCCTGAAACACAACCACCAGAAAAGGAGATTGAGCGATGAGCAAGTATTTTAATGAAGATGATGGTTTCTTTGCGGATGATCGGCGCGACGAGGACGCGCCAGAAGATGAGCGCGTTTATAACCTGATAGGCGGCACGCGCCCACGGCGCAGGTTGCGGATTGTGCGCGAGGGCGGCAGCTATTTTAGCTTGTCCTATGAGGATATTCATACGCTGGAAGGCACGGCAGACGGTAAACTGCTCTCCCTGCTTATCAGGGGCGGGTTAGCTGTCACTCTCACAGGTGAACGGTTGATTGCCCTTGCGGATCGCCTTGATGAGGCGAAAACGCGGGTGCTGTATGTGTATCAGCCACACATGCACACGTTGAAAAACCCTGCCGCTCCCGTTATTACCGCAATCGCTATCGAAACGATGTAAAAACAATAGGCTGTTGCGGGTTGTTCATGGGGTTGCGTACTGCGTCATGGTGGTGTATGGTAAACCGTTGCGGCAACCTTATGTAGTTTTTCATGTGTTGCATTAAGCAACCCCAGTAAACCGTTTTATGAAGCAGTGGTAAACCCTATGACACTAACCCTTGGACAGGCTGCAAAAGCAGCAGATGTGAGCAAGTCAACCCTATCGCGTGCCATTAAAGAGGGCAGAATGTCTGCATCTCGTAATGACACGGGCGGCTATACTATAGACCCCGCCGAACTTTTTAGGGTTTACCCAAAAAAGAGCGCAACAGATGTTGCACCAGTTGCAGGAGATAGTGAGCAACTGCAAAACGCAACCAGTATCAATGTGTTGCAGATAGAAATTGATATGTTGCGTGAACGGTTGCGTGACAAGGAGCAGCATATCAGCACGCTGCATAGTCAGGTTGATGATATTCAGAAAGACCGCGACCACTGGCGCAGTCACGCCGAGCGGTCAACCCTCTTGATTGAGGATATGCGCCTCAAGGAAGCGGCTAAACCAGTAGAGCCACCCAAAAAGCGGGGCTGGTTTAACCGCAGCTAATATAAAACAGTGCTAAGGGGCTTTGCCCCTCGCGCACGCAAGAAAAATAACGGCTTTCACGAAATAAAATGCTTATTCTTTAATGTGCTAGTGCGGTGCGCTAGCGCATTTTTTTTCGCAAACCTTCCGTGATTTTTCTTGCGTTTGCTACCCCCACGCTTCGCCAGCGGGACAGGGTTGCAGGTGTGACCTGCACCCTTTAACCACTAAGCGGAGTTTTAACGATGAACATTTATGACGCAGCCAAGATTTTAGGACTGAGCGGCAACCTAACCCCCCAAGATATTAAAACCGCCTACCGCGAGGCTAGTAAAAAATACCATCCAGACATTAACCCCGCAGGGGCGGAGATGATGAAAATCGTCAATGCCGCTTATGAGATATTAAAAGACTTCAGCGGCGATATACAGGAACAACAGGCGGGTTATGGTGAGGCACTCAACGCCGCACTAAACGCTATTTTGGGCTTGTCGGGGCTGGTGGTGGAGATATGCGGGGCGTGGGTATGGGTAACAGGCAACACGCTTGCATATAAAGACAGCTTGAAAACAGCGGGTTTTATGTGGGCATGTAAGAAAAAAGCGTGGTATTTCAGACCAGAAGAACACCGCAGCCGCTCTAAAGGCAGCAGCACCCTAGAGGAAATCCGCGAGAAATACGGCAGCAACCGCCCACAACGCAGCGGCTTTATGCTGGCAGGGGGTGCGGCATGAGTGCCGCCCTTCACCTTGCCCAGATAGAGCAAATCGCGCTGTATTTGGGCAGTCCGTGGAAGGTAAATCGCTTGCGCGAGCCTTCCAGTTGGAGCTTTGAAATTATCGACGGGGCAGGGCGGGGGCTTTATTTCAGGGTAGATGATCAGCAATTCAAGGTCAGTGGGGTTTTTCCGCGTTCACATACCGTGCCATACCGTGAAGATTCTTTGACGATAGGCATTAACAGCACGCGCCCAGCCAAAGCCCTTGCCGCCGACATCATGCGCCGCCTGATTCCCCAGTATCTGGCAGCCTATGCACGCGCCGCGCAGCGATACAAGGCAGAGCAGGAGAAGGAAGAACGCTTGCAGCTTATAATACAGGCTTTCATGCGGGTATCTGGTGGCACTGTTGCCCAGTACAGCCGCGCCGCCCGTACCGTGTATTTTGAGCATGGAGCGGCGGAGTTTAGCCGCGATGAGCAAATAACGCTGGAACTACGCAAGCTCACCATCGCGCAAGCCATACAGATTGCCGCCTTGCTGAAAAAAACAGATGCGGAATAAGGAGGCGGGGCTTTTCCCCGCCATCTTTTCCTATGCCGCCGCATTCGCGCTGCCATGCCCGCCCACCACCCCTATAAAGTTAAGGATAGTGCAATCTGATGCAGCATGTTTTATGCCTGATAACGATAAAAAATTGAGAGTGCCAGCAGAAGCAATGAAGCGGTGGTGAGAAATTTATGCGGCATGGGTTAATTCTTTTTTGGCTGATTTAATAATCCGTATTGCGCCACTGATTGCCAGCCAACCGAGGACGGCAGCGACAATAATATCTGGCCAGATGGTGCCAGAGGCGAACACACCAGCAGCGGCAATCATGACGGCGATGTTGCCAATGGCATCGTTGCGGCTGCATATCCAAACGGATTCACGATTGCTATCGCCGCCACGGTATTTGTAGAGCAGCATAGCACAACCGACATTCACCACCAGCGCTACCACGCTGATAGCGGCCATAATAAGGGGTTCTGGCAGTTCTGGTTGGAGCGCGTGGTATAACGTCTCGAAAGCTACCCACAGCCCTACAAAGCCGAGAGAAATGCCCTTAAACAGCGAGGCTTTGGCTTTCTGGCGCAGGGATAGATTCAGCACATAGAGGCTGATGCCGTAATTGGCTGCATCGGAGAAAAAATCCGCGCTATTGGCCAGCAGCGAAACGGAATGCGCGGCGTAGCTTGCAATCATCTGCGAGACGAACATCACCGCATTGGCAACCAAACATATCCATAGCACCTTGCGGTATTCTGCCGATACGTTTGGTTGCTCGTTGCTATCACAGTGATCGTGGCAGGAGGTCACAGTTTCTTCCCTGTCATTTCTTCGCAGATATGCGCGATACGGCCAGCATGTTCAGCCCAGCCCTTGCCATCTTTCTGCTTCTTCTCAGCTACTTTAGCGGCACACGCGGTTGCCAGTTCCTTCGGCGGCAGTTTTTCTTCTGCATCTGCCGTGGTGAGGTCGTCCATTTGGAGGCAGAGTGACTTCATTTCACGAACCTCGGGATTGCGTTGTAGCTGTTCGTGCCACCTGTATGAGGCATACCTGCCAGTGAAAGGGTTCTTTTTGCTTCTTACTGGCCATTCCGCTTCATTCAGGCACGCAAGGCGCAGCGTTTCTTTTTGGCCGGGTGCGTCCGAGGCTTCGGAAAGTTTTTGATCGAGTGTTTTTGGTGGTTGCGACGCACAGGATGATAAAATTATCAGTGTTGCGCTTATGATTATAGCCTTTTTCATGATTTCGCCTATAAAATGGTTAAACATTCCTGACGAAACCCGTCAGGTTTGGGGAGCGCGGCGGGAAGGCTTGTCGCTAAACTTGTTCCTTCCCGTCGCACCTGCGATCAGAAGCACCATGCTTCTGACCGTATTCATTTACTGGCTCTTGCCTTTTGCTTCGGGCTTGCCAGCTTTTTCCTTGTCATGATCGTGACCATCGCCTTCCTTGTGGCCTTCATGCTTGCCGTGGTCTTTGTGGTTACCGTCTTTTGTGTGCTTGTCGTAGTCCTCACAAGCGAAGGATGGTGTGGCAACACCCAACATCAACGCGAGGGTGGATAAGGCAAACAGGGATTTAAGGTCGGTCATAGAGTCTCCTTTAGAGTTGGTTGAGAGAATCACAGTTCCTCCTTTGCTAGCAGGTCACGGGCGAGGTTGAACCGTTTGTAAATAGCGGGAAGCACCAGCAACGTCAGTATGGTTGCGGTGATAAGTCCGCCGATCACAACGGTTGCCAGTGGTTTTTGCACTTCCGCGCCAGCACCTGTGGCAATCGCCATCGGCACGAAGCCCAAGGAAGCAACAAGCGCAGTCATCAGCACGGGGCGGAAGCGGGAAAGCGCACCCTCGATAATAGCCTTGTTTGCTTCGATGCCCTCGCGTACCAGCTGGTTGATACGAGTAATCATCACCAGCCCGTTCAGCACCGCCACGCCAGAGAGTGCAATCAAGCCCACCGCCGCCGAAATGGAGAACGGCATCCCGCGCAGCCATAGGGTGATAATGCCGCCCGTAAGTGCTAGCGGCACGCCAGAGAACACTAGCAAGGCTTGCTTCACCGAGCCAAGCGCTGTGAACAGCAGCAGGAAAATCATGAAGAAACAGGCTGGCACTACAATGCCAAGCCGCGCTTTGGCTTCCTCAAGGTTTTTGAACTGCCCACCCCATTCAAGCCAGTAACCCGCAGGGATTTGCACCTTGATGCCGATAGCGGCCTGCGCTTCTTTTACAAAAGAGCCGATGTCGCGCCCCCGCACGTTGGCTTGCACCACCATGCGGCGTTTGCCATTTTCGCGGCTAATCTGGTTTAGCCCATCGGTAATTTCCAACCTTGCCACTTGTTTAAGCGGAATATAAGCGGGGCGGGTGTGCGGCTGGCCGCCGATGCGGTCGGCCATATTGTCATCATCGACAGGAAGTAACACGGGCAGATTTTCCAGCACGGTGAGGTCTTGCCGCATGGTATCTGGCAAGCGTACCAGAATATCGAAGCGGCGATCCCCTTGGAACACCAAGCCAGCCTCGCGGCCACCGACTGCAATAGAAAGCACATCCAGCACGTCGCTGACATTCAGACCGTAACGGGCGATGGCGTTTTTATCGAGCTTCACCTCCAGCATTGGCAGGCCGCTGGTTTGCTCCATCTTAACATCCGCCGAACCATCAATCGTTTTGAGGGTCTGCACCAACTGCGAGGCGGTTTTTTCCATCACGGCGAAATCATCGCCATAAATCTTCACCGCCACATCCGAACGCACGCCAGAAATCAACTCGTTAAAGCGCATCTGAATCGGCTGGGTGAATTCGTAATTATTCCCCGGAACATCAGACACTGCTTTGTTGATTTTACTTAAAACTTCATCCTTGGTGGCACTGGAATCAGGCCATTGGTCTTTGTCTTTTAAGATGATGAACGTGTCCGATACGTTGGGTGGCATGGGATCAGAAGCCATTTCTGCCGTACCCGTTTTGGAGAATACGAACTCTACCTCTGGTACGCTACTGACGGCTTTTTCCACTGCAAACTGCAATTCCTGTGATTGCGTGAGTGAGGTAGACGGAATCCGCATCGCGTGCATGGCGATGTCTTTTTCATCAAGCGTCGGGATGAATTCCTGCCCCATCGTTGAAAACAACACGAGCGAGAACACAAAACCGCCTGTGGCTGCGCCGATGATTTTGATCGGCGAGCGCAATGCCCAATGCAAAGCGGGTTCATACCAACCTTTGGTTTTAACAATGATGCGGCTTTCCTTTTCCTCCACTTTGCCTTTTACGAAAATAGCAATCATGGCAGGCACGAAAGTCAGCGACAGCACGAAGGCGGCAATAAGCGCAAAAATCACCGTCATCGCCATCGGCTCGAACATTTTTCCTTCCACACCGCTAAATGTCAGCAGCGGGATATACACCATGATGATGATCGCCTGACCGAACACGGTGGGCTGGATCATCTCGCGGCTTGCTACCATCACCTCATGCAAGCGTTCTTGCAGCGATAGCATTCGGCCTTCGTGGTGTTGGCGTTCCGCCAAACGGCGGAGGCAGTTCTCGGTGATAATCACCGCGCCATCCACAATCAATCCGAAATCGAGCGCACCAAGGCTCATGAGATTGCCGCTAATGCCAGCGCGAATCATGCCCATGCTGGTCATCAACATCGAAAGCGGGATGACGAGCGCAGTAATCAGCGCGGCGCGGAAGTTACCCAGCAGCAAAAACAGAATCACGATGACGAGCAACGCGCCCTCAGCCAGATTTTTCTGTACTGTGCCGATAGTGCGATCCACCAGCTTGGTGCGGTTCAGTACCGTTTTGGCGTGGATGCCTTCGGGCAGTGACTTGTTAATCTCCTTAACTTTTTCATCCACTGCTTGTGATACCGTGCGGCTGTTCTCACCAATCAGCATCAGTGCCGTGCCGACAACCACCTCATTGCCATTTTCCGAGGCCGAACCCGTGCGGAGTTCTTTACCGATACCCACCGTGGCAATATCTTTTAGATAAATAGTAATGCCCCCACGATTCGCCACCACGATATTGCCTATTTGCTCGGCATTTTCGATACGGCCATCGGCACGCACCACATAGGCTTCACCGCTGCGCTCGATATAACCTGCGCCAATACTGGTGTTGTTGCGCTCCAGCACATTCACCACATCCGAAAAGCTAAGACCAAGTGCCACAAGCTTTTCAGGGTTGGGCTGCACATGGTATTGCTTCACATAGCCACCAATGGCATCAACTCCCGCTACACCCTTCACACCTTTCAGCTGAGGGCGGATAATCCAATCCTGCACCGTGCGAAGGTAAGAAGCCTGTTCGATATTCGTTTTAAGCCGCTGACCTTCGGATGTGAGGTAGCTACCATCGGATTGCCAGCCTGCTTTGCCATCTTTAATTTCCGCGCCTTGACCTTGCGGGTGTTCATATTCCACCGTCCACATATAAATCTCGCCAAGGCCAGTCGAAATCGCGCCCATCTTTGGGTCAACACCTTCGGGCAGGCTTTCTTTGGCTTCGGCAATGCGCTCATTCACTTGAGAGCGTGCGAAATAAATATCCACGTCATCGCGGAATACAGCCGTTACCTGAGAGAATCCGTTGCGTGAAATCGAGCGGGTATATTCAAGTCCGGGAATCCCCGCCAATGCAGTCTCCACAGGAAATGTCACCTGCTTTTCCACTTCCATCGGCGAGAAAGCGGTTGCCGATGTATTGATCTGCACCTGATTATTAGTGATGTCTGGCACGGCATCAATCGGCAGGTTTTTAAGTGAGTACATGCCAAACACCGCGACTGCCAATGTGAGCAGCGCAATCAAATAGCGGTGATGCAGGGAGAATCCTAAAATACGTTCAATCATGATGTAACCTTACTCTTTTGTTTTAGCCATTTCCTGACAGCAATCAGTGACCACACAGCTTCCAAGACACCAAACGGCCACGCACCTTGTAAAAATCCATAGGCTGATCCCAATAGGCATGAGCCAGAAAATGCTAGAATAAACCAATGGTTGCGTTCTTCGAGCGCATAGCACAGCAACATGCAGGTCACAGAAATCAGCCCAAAAATTGTCAACGCATCCATACGTTCAACCTCAATGTTCATGTTCTGCGCCAGCTTTGCCGATGTCGGCTTTCACCACGAAGCTATTTTTGGCGACATAATGCTGACCAGCGGTGAGGCCGCTTTTGATTTCCGTCCATGTCGCATCACTCATGCCTGTTTCCACGGGCTGCGCTTTATATTCACCACCATCTTCGCGCACGAACACCACGGTGTTGCCTTCCATGCGCTGAATGGCCTCCGTTTTCACGGCAAGCGGGGCTTCTTTTTCGGACAACACCACATCCGCACGGATATTCATGCCCGAACGCCAATGACTATCGGCATTCTCGATCACCGCACGCGCCACCACCGTCTGGCTGGAGGCTTCGGCGGTGGGAAGCACCAGCGCGATGGTGGATTCGGTATTCACTGGATCATCAAGGCGCTGGATGCGAACCTTTTGGCCAGCTTTCAGCTTCTCGCCATCTTTCGAGAAAATGAACAGTTCCGCCCATAGCTTGCTTAAATCCGCCACCACGAACAGCGGTGTATCCGCCGCCAGCTCACCGACATTCGCATTACGAGTGATGATCGTGCCAGAAACAGGCGACTTCACTGCATAGACTTGCAAGCTATCGTTGCTCTCCACCGTAGCTAGCGTGTCACCTGCTTTCACCACTTCGCCGGGTTCTTTCACCACGCTGCGAATCACACCAGGGAAGCGTGCCTTCACCTGCGCGGTGGTGTTCTGGTTCAGGGTCACGCGACCACTAACGCTGACGGTTTCCTGCACCATCGCACTACCAGCTTGCAGAATCTCGATATTGAGGTTTTTTATTGCATTGTCGCTGATTTTGCTTCCTTCATCATGACCGCCTTCTTCACCGCCATGCCCATGTTCGTCGGCGGTGGGTTTTGCTTCCGTATGGTCGTTGCCATGCTCATCGCCGTGACCATGCTCGTCTTTATCAGCATGGGCGTGATTCTCCGCTGCGGGTTCTTTAGCATTCCCGCCAAGCGTGAAATACGCGCCACCCGCGATTGCCAGCAGCAGCGTTATAATAATGAGGTTGCGATTATTCATGGTTTTCTCCTGATTTTTGTAAGTCGCCGAGGCGCGTGGCGGTTAAGCGTTCCACTTGCGCCTTGGCAGTATGAAATTCGCGTATCGCTTCGATTCGCTGTTGCTTCACCCCGAAAAGACTGCGCTGTGCATCCAGCACTTCGAGGTAGGGGAAACGTCCCAAACCATATCCTTCACGCGCCAACCTGAATGCTTTATCGGCGGAAGGCAGGATTTCCGTTTTGAGTGTTTGCGCCTG
>JANMDF010000305.1:0-2981 GCA_031376145.1 Alphaproteobacteria bacterium | reverse complement strand
CCCAGCGAAGGCTGGGATCCATCGTCCGACAGCGTAGAATCTTGGTGCGGTTTTATAGAATGACGCGGTGTTGTTGCAAGTTTATTCAAATGGCTATAATTCAGCGCTTCTATAACAGACCGAGAGCCTTCAGGGAAACATGGTCGGAGCGCGTCACAATCAAATGATCATGCAGCCTGATCTGCACGGTTTCCAGGGCTTTTTCCACCTGGCGGGTAACATCAACATCAGCCTGTGACGGTGTCGGGTCGCCGCTGGGATGGTTATGCAGCATGATCACGGAGGTGGCCGACAGTGCCAGTGATCGCTTCAAGACTTCGCGGGGGTAAATGGATGTATGATTAATTGTGCCAACCTGCTGCAGTTCATCGGCAATAATACTGTTTTTGCTGTCCAGAAACAGGATTCTGAATTGCTCAACATCCTCAAATCCCATGCGGGCACGGCAGTAATCGACGACATTCTGCCAGTTGCGTACAATGGGCTTTGCCATAATATCCTGTTCGAGCAGTTTTAAGGCGGCCGCCTGTACAATTTTTGCCGAGAACTGCACGGCCTGCCCGGCACCTTTTACACGCTGCAATTCTTTAATATCTGCCCGCAGCACACCTGCAAAATTCCCAAATTCTGCCAGCAGTTTTTTTGCCAGAGGCTTTACGTCGCTGCGTGGTAACGCTGTAAATAACAGTAATTCCAGTAGTTCATATTCCGCCATGCCCTCGCCGTTACAAGCCAGAAATTTTTCTTTCAGACGCTGGCGATGGCCGTGGTAATGTGGCTCTTCGGCAGGCAATGGCTCTTGTGTGGTGGTAACAGGATCAGCAGCATGTTGCGACATGCCACATGACATAACAGCAAGCTGGCATCATGCCAAGAGCCCAAACGTCAAAGCGTTTTCCTTTCAGGCATGATCAGGGTGAGGATTTTTATATTGAGGGGCACCTCTATTAAACCCGTATCTCCGGCGAAAGCCGGAGTCCATCTTATTGTTTTTCTGGATACCGGCGTTCGCCGGTAAAACAAAAAAGGAGTTAATAGAGGTGCCCTGAGCATCTCGATCCATACTTATCGCACATGAAGAATGTGCGATGTAACGCTCAAACGCCGCGCGGGCTTTGCCGCTCGCAAAGTATTTTTACAAATCTTCAGATGCGAGCGGTACACCACTTGCTTTTCACGACACAGACTGTAGATCATTACGTCAGTATTGGGAGCGTGGCGAAACGGTAGACGCAACGGACTTAAAATCCGTCGATCTTTCGATCGTGGGGGTTCAAGTCCCCCCGCTCCCACCATTTTATGTTGCGGGTAGCATCATAAATACCCCACTGGAATAGCCATTACTTCGCGTGATAACGGCACGGATTTTTCCACGAAACATACTATCGCTCCATGCCCCACTTTTTTTTCCAGCTTTTCCAGTACATGGAAATGTTTGGATGCGGTTTTAGAGGGGGTAGCGGTTTTCTTGAATTCTACCGGGTAAAGCGCATCGCCTGTTTCAATGATCAGATCGACTTCTTTTTGATCCGTATCGCGGTAATAGTAAAAATGCGGCGTCTTGCCGTTATGCCAGTAGCTTTTGAGGATTTCAGAGAACATATAGGTCTCTAAAATTGCGCCAGACATTGCTCCCGCCTCCAGTGAAGCCGCTGTTGGCCACTGCGTCAGATAACTGCACAGGCCAGTATCCAGAAAATATAGTTTTGGGGTTTTAACGATGCGCTTGGTGACATTGTTATGATAAGGCTGCAACAGGTAAACCAGCCCGGAGGTTTCCAGCACTGATAACCAAGCTTTCGCGGTTTTATGGTCAACATCCACATCCCGCGCAATGTCGGAGTAATTGAGTAATTGCCCCGTTCTTGCTGCGATTGTGCGTAAGAAACGATTAAAGGTGATATCGTCTGTGATGTTTAACTGATCCCGCACATCACGCTGAATATACGTTTGAACGTAGGATTTGTAGAAAATATCCCTGTTTACTTCAGAATACGGTATATGCTGATACCCAAAACCAGAACCATCCCCGTTGCCTGCCCCAGAGCCACTTCCAAAACCGTAACCGCTACCGTTACCTTCTCCAGTCCCATCAGGATCACCAGTAATCCAGATCCTAGGGAAAGAACCAAGCCAGATACGCTCATACAGCTCTTGCGGGGATTTTGGCTGCTTTATATGTTTTGCTGTCTGATCTATCCAGTCCGGTGTTGGCAAAAACGGTTCTGCGACTTCAGCGCGTCCGTCCATTTCTGCTTGCGATAACCCCAGCAAATCAACAATCGCAACCCGTCCAGCAAGGCTTTCGGTAATCCCTTGCATCAGGTGAAACTTTTGTGACCCTGTTAACCAGAACAAACCGTTTTTCTTTTCTCTATCGACAATGATTTTTATGGCACTGAATAATTCAGGCGCATATTGCACCTCATCAATCGTAAGTGGAGTCTTATGCGATTGCAGAAACAAGGCGGGATCATTGCGAGCTAGTTCACGTTGCTGCATATCATCCAGCGTCACATAATTGCGCTCTGCCTCTGCACACATTTCCAGCAAAGTGGTTTTCCCGACTTGCCTTGGCCCTGTGACCAGCACGACAGGGAATGTTTTGTCTATCTGTTTAATCGTGTTTGCAAGCGAACGGTACAACATGATGGCATCCCTTTTATAGATTTGCGTTTCATTGGGAATTAATTACCAAAATAAACGAAACGCACTGTAATGCAAGATTTATAGTTGATTGCAATTACGACTTACGCGAAGCGTCTCTGTCATCCTGAACGAAGTGAAATATCTCAATACTTTAGGGGGGGATTCTTCACGGAGCCTGTCCTGTAAGGGCTTAGGCTCTGTTGACAATTTAAAAAGTAGAGTTAAGTCTTTCCAATAAAAGTAATAATTGTTGGGAGTGCGTTATGAGCAACGAACGGCGACAGTATTTGACGGATGAGTGTTGGGCTCTGGTATCTAGGTATTTTCCTGAA
>JANMDF010000292.1:0-6707 GCA_031376145.1 Alphaproteobacteria bacterium | reverse complement strand
GTGGTCTGGCTGTTCCTTTTTGTCTGTGTGTACGTCCTTGGCAGTTAGGCACTTATCCATAGTCCGCCGGGCACTACGTTGTCGCTGTCCGGCCTGTGGCGTTGGTACACTGTTTGATGGATTGTTGCAGGTACGGGAGGCTTGCCCCCATTGCGGGCAGGATCTGCGTGGTCATGACAGTGGTGATGGCCCGATTTTTTTTGTACTGTTTTTCTGGTGTTTTGCCGCTGTATTAGGGGCATTATGGCTGGAGTTCTCCTATGAACCGGCGGTATGGGTGCATCTTGTAGTCTGGCCGGTGCTGGTCTTGGGAGGCTCCCTGCTGCTGTTACGCCCGACAAAAGCCCTGATGATTGCCTATCAGTATAAGCTGCTGGGGACGGCGCAACCCTGATGATGCGGCGGTGTATAGCAGGTGTGTTGATTCTGGTTGTCTTTGCAACGTTGTTGAGCCTGGGATTCTGGCAGATACAGCGGCTGCACTGGAAAGAAAGCTTGATTGCGCAGATTACCCAGGCACAAAATATCCCTGCCCGTCCGCTGGATGACATTATCAATCTGCCAGACACAGAACAGCCTTTCCGCGCCGCTATTGTTGGCGGTACGCTGCTGTTTGATAAGATGGTCTACGTTGGCTTGCGGCAGTTTGACGGACAACCGGGATATGACGTGATTGTGCCGATGCGGATTACGATGGGTGCCTACAGCGGTTATCACCTGTTAATCAACCTGGGTTGGGTACCAGTGCAGAAATTTCGCACATGGCAGCCGCCTGCCAGCCTGGTTGGCCAGGAAACAGTGGTGATGCAGGGGGTTTTTCGTCATCAGGAACCGCGCACCTGGATGACTCCAGATAATATTCCACAAACAGCCACCTGGTTTAATATCCACATCCAGGAAATCGCCAGTACGTACGGACTGAAGCCATTCATGCCGTTTTACCTGCAGCGCTCTGAACGGTTGCAGGAAGAAGAACAACTGCCAAAACTGGAACTGATTAATCCTGACCTTCGTAATGATCACCTGCAATATGCCGTAACCTGGTTCAGTCTTTCGGTGATCTGGCTGGTGATGGTGGCGTTGAGAATGCGTCCAGCTAGAAAAACCCTCACCCCACCCTTTCCCTGAAAGGGAGAGGGAGAAGGACGCTTGTGCGCATGATATTTTCAGTGCGTGCTTGCAATGCTTAGGGCTTTAAAGAGCAATCCCATTTTCTCTGGCGAGGTCAGGCGTTGATAGGCAACCAGCAGTGCCTGCTGCTGTTCCGCATGGGTGTTTTTATACAGCGTTGCCAGACGTTCCCGAATGCCAAACTGCAGTAAAAAATCACGCTGGCTGTTCAGGGTAGCATGCAGCCCCTGCTGTTCAGCAATATGCCGGATAATACCAAAATTTACCTGGCAGGTGAGGTCGGCTTTACCCAGGGTATCGAAAACCGCTGTATGCTTATGCTGTTTCATGGCCTGCAGGGTATCACCATAGGCATTGTCAACATAGCCATAGTCAATAAACAGTGCAGCACCGGTCTGTTCAACCAGTCGCTTATATAATTTCACGCACAGGCTGTGTGCCGCATCGCAGATTTCCAGGACATTTCCATCAACAGCAGATTCTTCAGGCAGATAGGCATTGCCAATATGCGTTGTTTTATCCATTTGGCAAAACATCATATTCTGCTCATTGTCCATGCGTACGACACGTTCATGCCAGGCAGCATCTGTATACTGAAACTGACGCACCGGTAGAGCATCCAGAAACTCATTGGCAATCACAATACAGGGCTTGTCGGTTGGTAAAGATTCCAGAGACTCATGCCATCGTATGTTGTATGTTGCGAGCGTCTGTTTCTGCCTGGATTTTAAAGGCATGGAGACTTCAATCAGGTGTACACTTGCCCCCTTCATAAAGGCTGGTACAACACGCACGGTACGCAAAACATCAGCCATCAGCGTGCCGCGCCCGGGGCCTAATTCGACAAGATAAAAACTATCCGGCGATCCAAGTTGCTGCCACTGCTGCAGACACCACACACCAACAGCTTCGCCAAACAACTGACTGATTTCTGGGGCAGTGATGAAATCCCCGTCTTTACCAACCGGATCTTTGCTCTGATAGTATCCATCCTGCAGGTCATACAGTGCCTGATGCATCAAGGCTGCTACGGTAACATACCCGTCTTGCAGAATCTGTTGCTTGATGCGATCAATGAGGGACACGGGGTATTACGGACTTTCTTCGGCTGTACACAATCAACAAAAAACCCGCAATCAACATGGGGAATGAGAGCATCTGGCCTTGTGTAAGGCCAGCCATGACATATCCCAGCTGCTGATCCGGTTCGCGGAATTGTTCAATAAGTATGCGGAATATACCGTATAGTAGTAAAAAAAATCCAAAAACAACCCCACGTCGTTGCCGAATGTTGCCAAAACGCGCCACAAAGAATAAAAAAACAAATAATACAATGCCTTCCAGGGTGGCTTCATATAGCTGGCTTGGGTGGCGTGGTAATGCTCCGCCATTGGGAAACACCATGCCCAGGCTGGACGTTGTCACCCGCCCATACAACTCGCCATTGATAAAGTTAGCAAGACGGCCAAAAAACAGACCAATGGGGGCAGCGGCTGCAACCAGATCACCAAAGTGCAGCGTTGGCAGTTTATAGGCACGGCAGAACCACCATACCCCCACAACCATCCCCAGCAGGCCACCGTGGAAGGACATACCGCCCTGCCATACATAAAAAATTTCCAGCAAATTATGGCTGTAATAATGCCAGTTATAAAAAAACACATAGCCAAAACGGCCACCCAGGATAATGGCAAACGTCGCCCAGACAATAAAATCATCAACAAATTCGGCTGGAATCGGGCTTTTAATGAAGCGGATCATCGCCTTCATATATTGCCAGCCCAGCAGAATGCCCGCCAGATAGGCCAGTGAATACCAGCGGATCGCCAGCACGCCCAGATCAAGGGCAACGGGATCAATATTCGGGTATGCCCACGCCATCTCAGGCGATAACCAGCTTTTTATAGGCCGCCTGGAGGGCACGCGTAACCGCACCAACACTGTAGGTGTGATCCATGATTTTACCCACCGGTGTGATCTCGGCTGCTGTGCCGGTCAGGAATACCTCATCAGTCCGGGCAAGTTCCTCTGGCATGATGGCGCGTTCAACAACCGCATAGCCCATATCCCGCGCCAGCTGCATCACCGTCTGACGCGTGATGCCATTTAAAAAGCAATCCGGCGTTGGTGTGTGCAGTACGCCGTTCTGTACCAGAAAGATGTTAGCACTGGTCGCTTCGGCAATCTGTCCGCGATAATCCAGCATCAGGGCATCATGACAGCCTACACGCTCCGCCTCATGCTTGCTGACGGTGCAGATCATATACAGGCCAGCGGCTTTGGCTTCCGTAGGAGCGGTGTTCGGTGCCGGACGTGCCCACCGCGACAGGCTCATTTTAATGCCATGCTCCTGGACTTCAGCACCATAGTAAGACTTTGTTTCATAAGAAATAACCGCCACATGAATTTTGGAATACTGGGCGGAAATGGCCATCATTTCACTGCCACGCCAGACCACAGGGCGGATATAGCCGTTTTTCACGCCCTGGCGCGCCACCACATCAAGCTGTGCCTGGTTGATTGCTTCCTGGCTGTAGGGAATCTGCATATCCAGAATTTCTGCTGAACGGAACAGACGCTCCGTGTGCTCTTTCAGCTTAAAGATTTTACCGTCATAGACGCGCAAACCCTCAAACACGGAACTTGCATAATGCAGGCCGTGCGTCATGATGTTGATATGCTTGCCGCGCCAGGGAACAAACTGGCCGTCAAACCAGATATCACCGTCACGATCATTAAAAGGAATGGGAAGATTGGCCATAGGTCTCAAAATCTATAGTAGTAACCGGTTTTTTCATCCTGAGCGTAGCGAAGGATCTCTTTGTAATTATTGAGATTCTTCGCTACGCTCAGAATGACACTGACATTAACGTCGAATATTGCTAATGCATAGCCAGTAGAATGGTCAAGACAAATGCCTTTTCAACATAAACAACATGTGCTGGTTGTTGATGATGACCGCCGGTTGCGGACATTATTGCAACGTTATCTGGCTGCCCAGGGCTATCTGGTGACAGCACTGGCCAGCGTTGCCGAAGCTGAAGAATTGATTGCTACGTTTGTGCCGGATTTGATGATTCTGGATATCATGATGCCGGTTGAGACTGGCTTGAACTGGTTGCAGCGTGTTGATCTCAATATACCCGTAATTCTGCTGACGGCACTAGGTGATAGCCAGGATCGGATTACTGGCCTTGAAGCTGGTGCAGACGACTACCTGGCCAAGCCTTTTGAACCACGGGAGCTGTTATTGCGGATGCAGACAATTTTAAAACGTACCGCGAAACCAGTGCCGAAAACAGCCGTAACTTTTGGAAAGTTTCGCTATGATCTGGAGGCGGGGTTATTGTTTGCCGATGGGGAGAATATTTCGCTGACTGCTGCTGAAAAAACCATATTAGCGATGCTGGCGGCAGCTTACAATGAGGCAATTAGTCGCGAGGAATTAATGCGTGGGATCAGCGGTACGGAGAACACAGATTCGCGTTCGGTAGATATTACTGTAACGCGGTTGCGCAAAAAAATTGAAACCAATCCCCGCCAGCCAGTGTATTTGCAGACCGTGCGGGGTGTTGGGTATTGTTTGCGGGTGTAGTGGCGGTTGTTTTTCCCCCGCCGCCCACATGCTCTGCATGTGGCGATCCGCACCCCACCCACTGCCCCTGTTGGGGGCTGGGGGTGGGGTGCAGATCGTGCTGGCTTTGCCTGCGCGGCGGGGGGAAGCATCCGCCACGGGCAGCAGTCAGCCTGCAATAATCGTTCCCGCACCTTCATTGGTAAAGGTTTCCAGCAACAGGGCGTGCGGCACGCGGCCATCCATAATAACAGCACCCTCAACGCCCTTGCTTACGGCATCAAGGCAGGTTTGCACTTTGGGAATCATCCCGCCACTGATCGTGCCATCCTGGATAAGATGCAGCACTTCTGCCTGTGTTAATCGCGGCAGCAGGGCTTTATTGTTATCCAGAACACCTGGAATATCGGTGAGCAGCAAAAAGCGCGTGGCGTGCACCGCCGCTGCAATCGCACCAGCCGCCGTATCCGCATTGATATTATAGGTGTTACCCGCCTGATCAAAACCCACTGGTGCAATCACCGGAATAATATCTGACTTGGCGAACACCGACAGGATGTGGGGATTAACCCGTACCGGCTCACCCACAAAACCCAGATCCAGGACTTTTTCAATATTGGAATCCGGATCAGCCGCTTTGTGCATCAGTTTACTGGCTTCAATCAGACCACCGTCTTTCCCGCTTAAGCCTACGGCCATGCCACCGGCACGGGTGATTTCCTGAACGATGCTTTTGTTAATAACCCCGCTTAATACCATTTCCACGATTTCCACTGTGGCGGCATCCGTCACCCGCAGGCCATTGACAAACTCGCTGTGAATTTTCAAGCGGTTGAGCATCTGGCCAATCTGGGGGCCTCCGCCATGTACCACAATCGGGTTGATACCCACCTGCTTCATCATCACCACATCATGGGCAAACTGCGCCGCAACTTGCTGATCGCCCATGGCGTGGCCGCCATATTTGATCACAAAGGTTTTACCGGCATAGCGCCGCATGAACGGCAGGGCTTCAGACAGGGTAAACGCCCTGGCCACTGCCGCATCGTTAGCCAATATTGGCAGGGAAATGGACTTAGCGGGTATTGTCATGGGTCAGGCAGCTTGTGCCGTGTTCAGGCTCAGCAATTGCTGCTGCAGGCTTTGTGTGAAGGCAGGATCGAGTTTCAGCGCGGTTGCCAGTGAGGCCAGAAAGGCTTGCTCGTTGGCGCACTGGCTGTCACATACCAGCACAGCCGCCAGATAAATCTGGGCGGCTTCTTCCGGTGTTTGCGCACCAGTGGCAATGGTGGCCACATCAGCCGTGCTGGCCAGTTCACGCATCATGGCCATATTTTCCTGTGCCGACAGGCCAGCGGCTTCAATATGCCCCATGATTTTCTGGGTTTCCTGATCATCCATACCGCCATCAGCTTTAGCCGCAGCAATCATGGAACGCACGATGGATAAAGCCAGTTGCGGGCTTGCCTGTTGTGGCGCGGCAACAGCAGCCTGTTGCTGCTGGGGGGCTGTAAGGCCTGCAAGCAGGCTGCTGGCTTGCGCAAACATACCCTGCCCTGCGCTTTTAACGGCATCCACGGCACCAATCGCCTGGCCGGACTGTTTGCCCTGCTGATAGTTGTTATAGGCCTTGTAAGCCAGTGTGCCGAGCAGTGCCAGGCCGCCAATCTTGGCAGTGTCTTCAACAATCTCAGATTTTCCCAGCAAAGATGTGGCCAGGCCACCGGCCAGCAGGCCAGCACCAAAATTCTTTGTCGCCATCCCACCCAGCATTTTGCCAACCAGGCCGTTCGTGTCGATTTTACTTAACAGGCTTGTAATGTCAGACATGGGATTTCCTTGAATTGAGAGGTTATATAAATAGCACTTTGCTGCTCTTACCACCCATCACTTCTCTCCGTCTTTCCGGAAACATAGGCGAATCCAAGGCTATGCCTTGGAAGATGAGCCTGTTATCCGGAATCCAGAATTTTAAGGCTGGATCCCGAATAGCTTGGTTTCC
>JANMDF010000278.1:0-7206 GCA_031376145.1 Alphaproteobacteria bacterium | reverse complement strand
GCCATACCTTTTGCAGAGGTTCCTATAGTCAGTTGAAGAATTAACTGCACATTTTTTACAACACTGCGTCATTCCGGCCGGGTAATGGAATCCATTTAAAGCATTAAAAATGCTTTATTATTTATTAATAGATGCCGGAATAAATCCGGCATGACGCACGTTGCGTTGATAGTACAGAATAATATTGCAACCAGCAATAACAGGCTCATCTTCCAAGGCATAGCCTTGGATTCGCCTATGTTTCCGGAAAGACGGAATCCAGAAAAAACGATAAGTTCTGGGCACCAACTTTCGTTGGTAAGACAATTTTTAGAGATGCTTTTCTTTCGGGCACCTGATGCCACTTACCCCTGCAGATACTTGCCGAGCACCGCCTGTAACTGGTACGGGTTAAATGGCTTAGCGATATAATCATTCATCCCTATGGCCAGGCATTTCTCCCGATCCCCCTGCATGGCATGGGCGGTCATGGCAATGATGGGGATGGGAGGCAAGGCGCGTTCCTGTTCGGAGAGGCGTATTTTCTTTGTCGCTTCAAAACCATCCATCAGCGGCATTTCCACATCCATCAGAATGATCGAATACGTGCCCGTAGCAAAACGTTCCAGGGCTTCCAGGCCGTTGCGTGCAAGCGTATAGGGATAGCCAAAATTATCAAACATGATAGTGGCCACCAGAATATTCGGTTCATAATCTTCAACCAGCAGAATGGGGAGGATTTTGGCATTGGCCTCTCTGTCCAGATAGATAATGTTTTGCTGATAGTGTTTTTGTCGGTCACTGTCGGTGGCTTCCACCGGTAAATTTAAATGCAGCACGAATGAAGAACCCTGCCCTACAACGCTGGTAACGCTGATATGCCCACCCATGCGCTTGGCCAGTGCCTGCGAAATCGCCAGCCCCAGCCCGGTGCCACCATATTTGCGGGTGATGCCGGAGTCAGCCTGCACAAATTTACCAAAAATAAGCTCCTGTTGTTCTTCAGGAATGCCGATGCCGGTATCCGTTACGGTGATGGTAATCTGTTTTTTGCCATTACCTTTGCCACCATTGGCAAAAAACACCGTCACACTGCCGCCGGCATCGGTGAATTTCACCGCATTACCAACAAGATTTAACAAGATTTGGCGAATACGCCCACCATCGCCCATGTAGGTTTTATACAGTCCTGGTTCATAGTGCACCAGCAGCGTAATCCCTTTTTCCTTGGCACGGACAGACATCACGCTGACCACCTGATCCAGCAACGCCGTCATGCTGAACGACGTGTGTTCCAGGGTAATATCCTGCGCCTCCATCTTATCAATTTCCAGCAGGTTATTGATGAGGGTCATCAATGTTTCGGCACTGTCCTGCAACACATCCACACATTGCTTTTGTTTACTATCCAGCTTGGTGGTGAGCAAAATATGGGTAAGGCCTATCACCGCATTCATTGGTGTGCGGATCTCATGGCTCATGTTGGACAGAAATTCCGACTTTGCCCGGTTGGCTTCCTGGGCAATCAGCGTTGCTTTTTCAACCCGTTCCTGCTCGGCATCTGAAACATTCCAGGCCTTTTGTTGTTTTTCGATGGTGTGGGTCAACATTTTTTCTAACGTATATGCCTCCTGCAGGGCGGTGTTGATAAGGGTATCTGCTTGCGCATCGGAAAGCGTTTCTTTGCTGCGTTGATGAATTTCGAGCGCACCGATAATACAGGTGAGCGGGGTTTTCAGGTCATGCACCACCGCTTTGAACAATTCTTTTTTGCCCACGGCAGGTGGTTTTTTCATGGTCTATTCTTTGGGTGTTTCGGTCAGCCCTGCCCAGAAGGCGGGAAATGTCTTTGCGATGGCAATGGTTTGCTTCATAATATCTTGCGGAAGCTGGTTCGTTTCACGCAACTGCCGCCGAATGATACATAAAATAATAACAACAATCGCAATCCCCAGCAATAAAGGTACACCTAGCGTTATCAACATGCCCAGACCCTGTGAAACGAACACCAGATGTGCTGCATACACGATGCATAACAGTAAAATGGCACACAAGATAGCAGTAATAATAGTTAAGCCTAATAACAACAGAAAGCCAGAGACAAAGCGATGAAAAAACCACTTGCCGTAGAATTTCTCGCCCAGCGAGGCCACAGCAAGTAGTTTTTCCATCAGTCTATCTCCGGTTTTCTAGCGGCGCAATATCATGCCAAGAAACATCCCAACGCCCAGGGCAATGGCAGTGGAACGCCTGGGGTTGTTGCGCACTTCTCTGCTGATATAGGCGCCGGCCTGTGTCAGCTCTTCTGAGGCGGCATTATAGAGGGTGCGCATCTCATGCCCAACCTCATTTGCCGCCTGATTCAGGCTGTTTTTGGTATCTTGATGCGCGGTTTTAACTGCTGTCAAGGAATCGTCTTTTGTGGTGCTCGCAAACATGGTTTCTCTTTCTAAAGCAAAGGGTTAGGTTGTGTGGTGCGCCCCTCTTTGCGCAAAGCGCACCAGTCGTTTTCAGAGGGGTTAATATTCTTTTTTAGACCAGCTTTTCAACTCATCCCACCAGGTATTGAGCCGTTTATCAGCCGTCTGCAGCATGGTGGGATCTTTTTTCATCATGCTTGCCTGCATGTCTGCCACCTGCTGACGCATGACAACGATACTTTTATACTGGGGCTTGTAGTCATCGCTTTCTTGCATTTCATCCAGCGCATCATCGGCATGTTTTAATGCATAACGTGCCCCATCATAATTTTTTCCGGCGATAAAATTACGCGCCAGCGCGATGTTGTCTCTCGCTTTGTCGGCGGGCATGGTGATCTGGCTATCCACGGTGACCACTGCATCGGTCAGGCGGGCAAGCTGGTTATCCGCTTCTTTCAAGTTATTAGCAGCAATGGCGGTTTCGGCATTCTTGAGAAATGTTTCAGCCTTGTTATCGGTTAAATCGAGTGACAGATAGACAATATCCGCATCCGTCACCGCCAAATCATTGGCTGCCCACATCGAACCACTGCTCATTTCTTTAACCTGCATCAAGCCGGTGCGGATAGGAAAATAGTGGTATTTATATTCGGTATCATATTGGTAAATCACACGTCCTGACTCAAGACGGGTAACCCGCTGCTGTTCCACCGTCGCATTCTGAATCATGGTCATCATGGTGCGCGCCTCGGTAATGTGCTGCCTGGCTGTGTCCGTGTTTTTCATAGCAAGTGCCACACGGGCAAAGTTGATATGCTCCACAAAGCTGCCTGCCGCAATACGCGGATCGGTTATTGGTTTTTGGATCATGGATGCTGTACCTGTTTTGGCGGCACCCGTGGTGATACTGTCTGCGGCAAAGGCTGTGGCCGATGTCTGCAGTAACAGCCCTGTACTTACAATAGTTGTCATTAAAAAATGATAGCGTGTCATGGTATGTTCCTTATTGTTGGTTGGTAGATTTCTTGATGTCGTCGGTGGCATCTTGCGCAGCGTCCTGTAATTTGTCGGCGGGCGTGCGGGATTCCAGCTGCCGCGCTGCCTTATCAAGGCCGTTTGGAAGTTCATCTATGGCATCGCTGATTTTCTGGGTACTGTCGCGTCTGTCAGGAGCGTAAAGAATAGTATACGCCGCAATACCTGCTATGATGATGACCGCCGCATACAGCAGCAGTTTTCCAGGAGACTGTTGAAACATGTTGGGTCTCTTTCTCAAAAAGAAGCGTGAAACGATGGGCGGGTTACAGCGCATAATGCCCTGCAGTCGGGTGCTTGCCCGCAGATATCGGGCAACTTTTAAATGCTGTTTGTTACTTAAAGGAATACCGCTTTCATCTTCCATGCGATGCAATTCATCCGCGGCAAGGCGCAGTTTCTGCTGCATGGTGGTCAGCGCGGCATTACCTAGCGGCGTTATCGACAGTGCGGCAAGCTGATGTGTTTTGCGCATGCTGAGATAGTGAATGATGTTGTTCATAAACAGATTTCTGTTGCAAGCACCAAAGAGCTGAGCAACTGCCCAGCCCTTCTCTTGATACCTTAAGAACGCTTTGATGCATCCACCGGTTTTGCCGGTGTCGCAGGATTCGCTGTTATGGGTTGCTTAACCGGCGGCTGTTGTGGTGGAACAGCAGGCTTCACACTTGGTTGTGTTTTATTCGGGTTATTGTAAGGTTGGTTCGTAGACATAAAATACTCCTTTATGTGTTATGTCGTTGCGAAGCAGGACATGAGCAAAGGAATAGAGAATGCCGTGTAACGAAGCGATACGACAAAACCAGTGATGTATTTTTTTTGCGTAAAGATAAAAAGGTGGCCATGCAAAAACGCCCTGTGCGATTAAGCACAGGGCGCAAACAGCAAAAATATAGAAAAACAATGCTTTGAAAATTATGCTATTTTCGTTTTGGGGGTATTGTGATCTGTAGAATCGCCATGCAGCGACTCTTCCAGTGTCTTCATCTGTTTTTCCGCGTCTTCTTTGGCAAGACCGTAATGGTCTTTCAGCTTACCTAAAAACTGCTCACGCTGGCCGTTATAGAGCATGATGTCATTGTCAGTCAGCTTGCCCCATGTTTGTTTGATTTTGCCTTTAAGCTGCTCAAACTTGCCGTCTATTTGGTCTTTGTTCATAAAATGTTCCTTTGATTGCACCGCTCAAAACGGCATACGCCCGTTATCGCAAGGTGCGTAAAAGGAAGCAGCATGAAGTATGGGAGAGAAGATAAAAAAAGCCGGGTAACTCCAGCAGACAACAACAGGACATTTATTATTTATTTCAGCAAAAAAGCCTTATCAAAAGGGCTTTTTTGACAATCCATCAAATTATTGATTTTACTTGAAAGAATGGCGCATGAATGCCTTTGCCTGGCCAGAATAACGCGGTGCATGGAAAATGTGCAGTTAATTCTTCAACTGACTATTATTTCCCCAAGAAGGCTTTTTTCGTCAACCGTACAGCATTCGCTTTTGCTTTGTTATGGTACGGCTTCGTGGCAGCATTCATGATTTTCATCCCACCGTTCAGCTTCTTTTCAAAAGATGCATCGTTCAGGGAAAAGGTCTGCCGTGCCATGCTGTTGAACACGGCGTTGTAGGATTTCCATCCAGCAGCCAGTTTTTCTTGCCACAATTCGCTGAATTTAGGATCAGTAATAGATAATTTCCCTGTCATCACGTCCATCATCACAGGGCTGCGGTAAAATATCACCGCAGCCGAATGCATAAACATGTTGGTCATCATCGTGCCCCATTTAAAAGCGGTGCTATATGTTTGGAAAGTAGGTATCCAAGGCGTAAAGGGGAATGCCTGTTTGTATGTCATAACCATTGCTTTCTAATATGTATCACGATGCCTGCCACCGCATGCTGCGGCATAACTGGCGATAAATGCCCCCACCAGCAGCGATAAAAACGTATAGAGTGCGCCGTGCATGGTACGTTGACGTGCGGTTTCCAGCGCCTGTTTTGCTGTTGCTTTGGCATCACTTAGTTTGGCAATAACCGTTTCAAGACGTTTGCTTGCTTCCTCTTTTGTCAACCCTGTACGCACCGCGATGGCCTGTGTCAGGTAGGCTTTATCATTGGGTGATAAAACACCTTCCGTTACCCCTGATGCAAGAATACGCATCGTTTCAGCACGCATATTGTTTTCTATGGCATTCTTGCCATCGGCGCGAAATAGGCTGTCCACAAGATAGCCCTCGATGCCCATATTTTGCGCACTTATCTCACTAACACCCGCAGCAACAACAGTTGATGCAGCTTTAACGCCCCCACCAACGATAGCAGATATGGTTGATGCCAAGAGAGCCACAGTAATAACCGTGGTAAGTGCCCAAGAAAGTAACCCATGCGCGGTGTCACGAAAATATACTTCATCGGTATGCATACTTACCCACTTGCTGCGCAAACGACCAGTCAGGTAACCACCAAACCCTGATGCGATACATTGCATCAGCACAAGCCATGCGATGGTTGCCACTGTAAGCGTTGATGTCGCGACCCCAACATTGGCCCATGGTGATACGCTGGCAAGACCAAACGCCGATCCTAAAAACAACAGGATCAATAAAACCACGGTAGCAATAAGTGTACCCGCAATGATGGCTGACCACGCAACCGCCGTGCATGAATTCTCATCGTTACAGGTGTTGTTATTTATATTATCTTCTTGTATTCTTGATATATTTTTCATGGGATATCCAAGTATTATGTTTTAATTCCAGATGAGCGCAAGCAAGATAATGATGGGGATTGGCACCCCAACCAGCCAAAGTAAAATTCCGCGTCCCATACTATGATCCGTTCTTTTGGGGTTATCTTTGTGGATTGAACGGTATTTTAAGTAGTGTTAACAAACGATACGGTAAAATAGGCAGTGGATAAGAAGTTCATAAAGGCAGCCTTTATTTCTGCAGTGGCGTCACCCGCCAGACCACATTACCAACATCATCGGCGATCAACAGCGCACCTTGCTTGTCCATTGCCCCGGACAAACCCCGTTGTTGAGCGTTTAGAAAATCAGTTTATTGAAGCGCATGCACAATCATAGTATGGGCACACAGGCTGAACTACCGTGAAAATCGGTGCATGTCTGTGGGTGGGTTTATTTCTGTAGCGATGATGATTGGGTGTTCAGCTAATCCCTGCCAACCTATAAAATATTGATATAGAAGCAGGAGGTGTGTACTCTCTCTAAAAATAATCTTAGGGTTGTAGGTTTGCGTGCTCATTATTACTAACCTTTCTTCTCTATACTATGATTTGAGCCTTTAGGTATGACTCTAAACTCGACACAGAAAATTTTGTTTGTTGATACCTGCAAACTAGGGGATCTCTTGAAACAGAGTACACCTGAGTCGAAACAGCTAATGGATTTATGCAAACAAGGAACAATCACAATTGTTGTTTCTGAGATTGCCTATAACGAAAGTGCCGCACGAAAAAAAGAGTGCCTTATAAAAGATGCTAGAAACTTCGACGAAGCTTTGCAGAGGCTACACAGCACTTTTAAAAATTCGCCTATCGTCTATCATGTTACTGATAAAATTAATGATAATGATAAACATAGGAATATTGAAAAAGAAATATTACATCTTGGCTAGCACTAGGCTCTGTTGACAATTTAAAAAGTAGAGTTAAATCTTTCCAATAAAAGTAATAATTGTTGGGAGTGCGTTATGAGCAACGAACGGCGACAGTATTTGACGGATGAGTGTTGGGCTCTGGTATCTAGGTATTTTCC
>JANMDF010000275.1:0-4969 GCA_031376145.1 Alphaproteobacteria bacterium | reverse complement strand
GCCATATGCGCCAAGACAGTGTGCGGTTTAAAACTGGTGATACCGTTGCCGCTGGCGATGTCCTCGGGATGGTTGGCTTAAGTGGCATGACGGAATTTCCGCACCTGCACTTCAGTGTAGAGCATAACGGCCGTAAAGTTGATCCTTTGAGGGTTACCACAGACGATACTCATGCAACCTGTGGAATTAATGGCAGCAATCTGTTTGCGACCGCGATTGCTTACGACCCCTTACCGAAAATTACGTTGTTCGGCACCAGCACCAGCGTACCGGATCAGCATGATCCACAACATGATACGGCAATTGCAGCAGATGCCCCGGCGATGATTATCTGGCTGCAGGCCTACACCGTTGCTGCAGGTACACAGTTTACCTTCAGCTTAAAGGATCCTGAGGGTGTAGAACAACTGGGACAGACAGTCACACTGCCGAAAAACAAAATGCGTCTGCTGCAGTATGCAGGCATTAAACGGAAGACACCCAGCTGGCCTGCTGGTCAATACAGTGCAGCAATATCTGTAAAGACGGCGGCGGGCGAACACCTGCAACGCTCCTGGTCAATACGCGTACAGCAAGGTTCTGCTGATTAATGCCAGGTTCTGTACTCACAAGGATAGCAGGATGCGGCGCAGCCAATCATTATAGGAACCTCTGGAGTATCATAGAACCCCTGGCTATTGTTCAATGTTTACGCTATACTGCATGCGCCAGCTTGCTGGCTATGACGATACACAGGTTATGGAATAGGCGTTGCGGACCCGGGGGCGGTACCCGGCGCCTCCACCATAAGGCTCAGTAATGGGTTTTATGCTGGGGGTGAAACAGGATCGACGTGCGTAATAAAGATATTTCTGTCGTCCGGTATGGTTCCGTCGTTATTGGGCCGACACGTTAAGTGCAAACGATAACAATGCACCTGCTATGAGACTCGCTGCGTAAGCAGTTAGTTCTAGCGCGGCACGGGGGCGGCCGGGCAACAGAATGCCCCCACTTTATAAATACAGAGACCGCATGAAACTGCTGCACGCCCTGCTTGTTTACCTGCTGATCAACACAGCGGCATTGGCTGTTACTGATACGGTTACCCTGGATGTATCGCGTGCCAGTATGCGCACGCTGGCTGATACTGTGCCGCCTGGTGGTTCCGTCTGGGTGAAGCTGGAAATCACACCGGAAACCGGCTGGCACAGTTATTGGCAGAATCCTGGAGATTCCGGCCTTGCCACCACCATTGACTGGCAACTCCCACCGGGCGTCACTGCCGGTGTCATCCAATGGCCAACCCCGCACCGCATCCCCATCCCTCCCCTGGTGAATTATGGCTATGAGGGAAAGGTTACCCTCTGGAGCCAGATTCACGTTGCTGATACCATCAAGAATGGGGGAACACTTGCCTTGAAGGCTAATGCAACGTGGTTGGTCTGTCTGGAACAATGTATTCCGCAAAGCGGTTCCTTTACCCTGAATATGACCGTTGACAGCAGTGCCAAGCTCATGGAACTGCCAATATCCGAACGGCAGCAATGGCCGGTGGCATTAGCAACACCTGTGTCTGTACAGCAGCAGGATGGGGTGGCGATACTGACCCTGCCGGTTGCTGATTTACCCGGGGGCGTGTCCTGGAACTGGTCTTCTGGCTATTTCTTCATTACACAAGCCAACCTTGTGGCACACAATCAGCCCCAAACAATGCAACAGTCCGGTGATGCCCTTGCAGTGCACCTGCCGCTGCTCAATAAAAATAAGCCTCTACCCGCCGGTATCGATGGCGTGTTCACTGTGCAGTCCCAAGATAGTGGCTCGCATGGTAACCCGTACGCCTTCAGCATCCGGGCGACAGTATCCCCCTCTGTGGTCACGTCAAAGCCCGCAACGCCAGTACACACACCAAATACTACGCCGGAAAATATGGGACTCATGGCAGCCATTGGCCTGGCTGTGCTTGGTGGATTGCTGTTGAATCTAATGCCGTGTGTGTTTCCGGTTTTATCGCTGAAAGCACTGGCCGTTGCCAAAGCCAGGGATGGCGAGCGCAAACACCTATTGCAGGAAGCCCTGGCCTACAGTGCCGGGATTCTGTTGAGTTTTATTGCCCTGTCCCTGGTCTTAACCAGCGTCAAAGTGGCGGGTAAACCGCTGGGCTGGGGGTTTCAACTGCAAGAACCGGCGGTGGTAGCTGGACTAACGCTGATTCTCTTTGCAGTCGGCCTAATGCTGTCGGGTTTTCTCAAGATACCAGGGATCACTGTATCGGCAAATTTTATGAGTGAACATTCACTCAAGAGTAGTTTTTTGACCGGCCTACTGGTGGTGCTGCTGGCAACGCCTTGCACCGCACCGTTTATGGCACCGGCTATCGGCTATGCCCTGACCCAGCCCAGTACACAGGCCATTGCAATATTTGCTGCCCTGGGTGTGGGACTTGCCCTGCCCTATATTCTGGTCTGTATGCTACCGGCGATGCAGCGCCTCCTGCCCAGACCTGGTGCCTGGATGGAAACCTTCAAGCAACTGCTGGCCTTTCCCATGTACGCAAGTGCGTTATGGCTGCTATGGGTATATGGGCTGCAGACCAGCATTCCAGCAGTCATGCACCTGCTGGCAGCTGCCCTGGCGATTACTTTTCTCTGCTGGCTGGCGCCGCGTTTGCGTAAGAAATGGCTGTGGCTGCTACTGGTGATTGTCATAACTGGTTTTTTCTGGCAGATGCGCCCAGCCTACAATGTGAGTGAACAGTTGCTCACTAAGGATGAGGCTACGGTAAAAGCACTAGATAGCCTGCTGGCCAGCGGCCAACCGGTATTTGTTAACGTCACCGCCGCCTGGTGCATTACCTGCCAGGTCAATGGCCTGGCACTGGAATCAGATGCTGTAAAGCAAGCGTTCACGCACAACAATGTTCGCTATATTGTCCTCGACTGGACACGGCGTGATGATGATATTTATCAGTATTTACAACGCTTTAGCCGCAGCGGCGTGCCGCTGTATGTCTATTACCCCGGTGCGGGTAAAGCACCGGTGGTGCTGCCGCAGATTCTGACGGTGACTGGGGTGTTAAGCGCTGTTGATTAATGCGTCACCACATCCCCATGCCCGCCAGCCTTCGGCAGAGCCGCGGCGGTAGCGGCATCTTCCGCCGTCCAGGTAATGGGAATGGGTTTGCGGGACAGCGCCACATCGAGTACCTGATCCACGTGCGTCACAGGAATGATCGTCAAGCCCTCCTTCACATTAACGGGAATTTCGGCCAGATCCTTGGCATTCTCCTGCGGGATCAGCACGGTGGTAATGCCACCGCGCAACGCAGCCAGCAGTTTTTCTTTCAAGCCACCAATCGGCAGCACCCGCCCGCGCAAGGTAATTTCCCCAGTCATCGCCACATCACGGCGAATCGGAATGCCGGTAAGTGCAGAGATAATAGAAGTACACATGGCAATACCAGCAGAGGGGCCATCTTTCGGCGTTGCCCCCTCCGGTACGTGAACGTGAATATCAGACTGTTCAAAGATTGTTGGTTTAATGCCATAGGTCAGGCACTGTGAGCGCACATAGCTGGTCGCCGCCGTTATGGATTCCTGCATGACATCGCCCAGCTTACCGGTCGTCGTGACTTTGCCTTTCCCCGGCATTACCACGGATTCGATGGTAAGCAATTCGCCGCCCACTTCTGTCCAGGCCAATCCCGTGACAACGCCCACCAGATCGGTTTCCTCAGCCATGCCGTAACGATATTTGCGCACACCCAGATAATCCCCCAGTGTTTCACTGGTAATCGTTACCGTGGTCAAGGACGTGTCCAGCAACAGGGCTTTACTGACCTTACGGGCACATTTGGCCAGTTCCCGTTCCAGCGAACGCACGCCCGCTTCCCGGGTGTAATACCGCACAATATCCCGCACCGCGTCATCGGTCATGATCCATTCGGCGTCTTTCAAGCCGTGGGCTTCATGTTGCCGTTTCAGCAAATGACGGCGGGTGATTTCCAGCTTTTCATCCTCGGTATAACCCGACAGGCGGATGATTTCCATGCGATCCAGCAGCGGCTGCGGCATGTTGAGCGTATTGGCTGTACAGACAAACATCACGTTGGACAGGTCATAGTCAACCTCCAGATAGTGATCATTAAAGGCCTTGTTCTGTTCCGGATCCAGGACTTCCAGTAAGGCCGCCGCCGGATCACCCCGGTAGTCGTTCCCCATCTTGTCAATTTCATCAATGAGAAACAATGGGTTGCTGGACTTGGCTTTTTTCATGGACTGCAGGACTTTGCCTGGCATCGAGCCAATATAGGTGCGCCGGTGACCACGAATCTCTGCCTCATCCCGCACACCGCCCACCGACATACGCACAAAATTGCGCCCTGTGGCATCGGCAATGGATTTACCCAGCGAGGTTTTGCCTACGCCTGGGGGACCCACCAAACATAAAATAGGCCCTGACATTTTCTTGGAACGCTGCTGCACCGCCAGGTACTCGACAATACGTTCCTTGACCTTATCCAGGCCGAAATGCTCCTGATCCAGCAGATCCGTTGCCGCCTTCAGATCGTGTTTCAGGCGGGTGGGCTGCTTCCAGGGCAAATTAATAATCCAGTCAAGATAATTGCGCACCACCGTGGCCTCGGCAGACATGGGGCTCATCATTCGCAGTTTTTTGGCCTCATTCATGGCTTTTGTTTTTACGTCTTTGGGGAGGCGTAATTTACCAAGTTTATGCTCCAGTTCGCCGACCTCATCACGCCCATCTTCGCCCTCGCCCAGTTCTTTCTGAATGGCTTTCATCTGCTCGTTCAGATAATATTCGCGCTGGGTGCGCTCCATTTGTTTTTTCACACGGTTGCGGATGCGTTTTTCCACCTGCAGCACGCCAATTTCACCCTCCATCAGAGCAAATACGCGTTCCAGACGGGTGACAACAGCACGGGCTTCCAGCAGTTCCTGCTTGTCGGATATTTTTAATGTCAGGTGCG
>JANMDF010000270.1:0-2724 GCA_031376145.1 Alphaproteobacteria bacterium | reverse complement strand
ACCAGGGTGTGCAACTCGTCAATAAACAGGATAATACCACCCGCCGCTGCGCTCACATCGGCCAGTACGGCTTTCAGGCGTTCTTCAAACTCACCACGGAATTTGGCACCGGCGATCAATGCGCCCAGATCCAGCGACAGCAGACGTTTGTCCTTCAGGCTGTCGGGCACATCACCGTTAATAATCCGCAAGGCCAGGCCTTCAACACTAGCGGTTTTGCCAACACCAGGTTCACCAATTAACACGGGATTATTCTTGGTGCGCCGTGAGAGCACCTGAATCGTGCGCCGGATTTCTTCATCACGGCCAATTACGGGATCAAGCTTGCCATTCTGTGCTTTCTCCGTGACGTCTACGGTATATTTTTTCAAGGCTTCATAGGCATTTTCAGCCCCAGCATTGTCTGCTGTACGCCCCTGGCGCAATGCGGCAATCGCGGTCTCCAGTTTCTGTGCCGTCACCTGATGCGTGCGCAGCAAATCACCGGCTTCAGATTTTGTTACCGCCAGTGCCTGGAAGAGGCGTTCAACGGTGACAAACTGATCACCGGCTTTTTTGGCCAGTTGTTCCGCTTCATCAAACAGCCGGGCGGTAGCAGGGGTCAGCTGCAGGCCGCTACCACCTTCCACGGCTGGAATTTTTCCTAAAGCCGCTTCCATATCGCCGCGTATGCGCTGGGGATCAACGGCGCACTGGCGTATCAGTTTATCACAGAATCCCTCCGCATCGCTCAGCAATGCTGCCAGGATGTGCAAGGGTGTGAACTGTTGATGGTTGCGTCGTAACGCCAGGTTCTGGGCTTCCTGTAAAAAGCCTTTGCTGCGATCAGTGTATTTTTCAAGATTCATACCGTAACTCCGTTGTGTGCAATATGGCGATGGACGCATGAAATTTAAAGGGGGATATTGCTTTATCCTTGACCCTGTGACCATGCAGCCGCAGACTTTGGACGCTGAAAAACATTTTTTCAGCGCATCTGGAGAAATTGTCATGCTGCGCGAAGCGAAGCATCTCATTAAGCCTATTAAGTTAACGGGATCCGTTGCTGTGCTCAGCCGCATACGCATATTGTTTGCTGCAGGCATTTTGCTGTTATATCCCCAACACAGCCATGCCGAAGATGTAAAATTTTTCCGTATTGGCACGGCCGCAACCAGTGCAACCTATTATGTCATTGGTGGTATTCTGGCCAATGCCATCAGCAATCCGCCAGGGTCAAGACCCTGCGACCTTGGCGGCAGTTGTGGCGTGCCGAATCTGGTGGCCGTTGCCCAAACCACTTCCGGCTCGCAGGCAAACATTGAGATGATCAGTAATGGACAGCTTGAATCTGGGTTGGTGCAGGCTGATCTGGCCGAGGATGCATTTAACGGTCAGGGAGCTTATAAAAACAAGTCAAAATCAGATTTACGTGCGATTGCCGCCCTGTATCCAGATACAATTCATATTGTCGTCCGTGCAGACAGCACAATCAGAAAAATTACAGATTTGAAGGGTAAACGCGTGTCGCTGGGAGAGGAGAATTCTGGTACACGCAACAGCGGTACATTAGTGTTAAAAGGGGCGGGTCTGGGTACACAGCAGGTAAAAGCCGTCTTCATGAAACCGGCACAGGCGGCGGATGCTTTGTTCAGCAAACAGATTGACGCGTTTTTTCTGGCCGGGGGCTATCCACTGGAAGCAGTGGCAGGCCTTGCCCGGCACACCCCCATACGTCTGCTGAGCATTGATCCGGAAACGCGTGCCCGTATCCTGGTGCTTGCTCCCGAATATCGTATTGCCCGTATTCCCAATACTATTTACAGCGATACTGCTGGTGCGACAACGTTGTCCGTGCGGGTGTTATGGCTGGTAAACGCTGATGTGCCTGCTGACCTTGTGTACGGTATAACCAAAGCGTTATGGCATCCCTCAACTGTAGATCTGCTGCATGGCACACACATGCAGGGACGTGCCTTTAATGTTAAAAATGCCTTGCGGGATATAGGTATTCCGCTGCATCCAGCTGCCGAACGCTATTATCGTGAACAGGGTATTTTGCCGCAACAGGAATTTTCGCCGGGCATGTCTGGCAAATAAAAAAGATGTGGTGCATCTGGGCGGATTTTGCTGTTGATTTGATCAGGAATGCTGTTAAGAAGATGCACGCATTTTTGCGTGTGCGCCTGTAGCTCAGGGGTAGAGCATCTGACTTTTAATCAGAGGGTCCATGGTTCGATCCCATGCGGGCGCACCAAATTTTAAAACAAAATCATTGTTTTACTGGTTATACCCCATCGTCCGCACCAGTTCGGTCACATTATATTTGAACATGGCTTGATAGGTAGGTGCAGCACCGGTGTCGGTTGAAAGTGCATCGGCGTATAAGGGGTTGCCAATCACCGCGCCTGTTTCTGATGCTAATTGTTTGATTACATTCGGGTTGCTCATGTTCTCAAAAAACAGGGCGCGGGTGTTACCGGATTTAATTTGCTGGATCAAGTGTTTCATTTCCTTGGCGCTGGGTTCGTCTTCGGTGCTGAAGCCGGTGGGGGCGAGGAACGCCACCTGATAGGCATCGGCAAAATAGCCAAAGGCATCGTGGGTAGTAATGACGCGGCGTTTTTCAGTCGGCACGGTGGCAATTTCTTTTTTTACCCACGCATCCAGGCCAGCAAGTTCAGCATCCAGTTTTGCGGCTCTCTCTGCGTAGTCTTTCGCATTGGCGGCATCGGCCTGTTGCAG
>JANMDF010000264.1:0-6687 GCA_031376145.1 Alphaproteobacteria bacterium | reverse complement strand
TCCAGCCAGGCGGCTTCGGCTGGCGTGCGATCATTTAGTGTTTTTGCCGTAATCGCATCAAAAAAGTTTTTGGGGCCATGCTGGGCGTCGGCAATCGTTGTTTTGAATGCTTGCAGTGCTGTTTCAATATCTTTAACTTCTGCAACCCCAGCTGTAACAAGCTGCTCCATTTCAGCAGTAAAATTTTTTGTTGCCGTTGTAATGGCTTTTTCTGCCTGCCGTTTACGATATTCATCAAAGCCTGGTTCATCGTCAGTGGTAGACGCCAGATAATGCTTCAGCACTTTCTCAAAATACTGTGTGTATGCTGTAAAGTCGTTACTCTTTAAAAATCTGTCTTTATCCTGCGGTGTATCTCCATGCAAAACCGTATGTGGTGCTTCCAGGAATACGTACATGGGCACAGATTTTCCTTGCCACTTAATGCTGGCAATACTGTGATCCACCTCCATTTTATCATTATGCAGACCAACCATTTCAACATAGGCTGGCCGCATCAGCAGATCTTGAAAAATCTGCTTGGCACGAATGGTATCCAGTCCTGCCCCCACCGAAATAATCCGGCGTGGGTCAATGTTCTCAAGCTCCTGTGAATAAACGTAATTCAACTGATTGGCGGGGTTGGCAACATTCAGAAATAGCTTGATACTGTCACCACCCCATTTGTTGCACAAATCAGCAACCGAAATGGCAACGCTCAGATTGGCTTTTAATAAATCAGCACGAGTCATCCCTGGTTTACGGGGTGCGCCAGCGGTGGTGATAAATACGTCTGTATCCTGCAGAAAATCTGGTCTTCCCACCCAGGTGTCTTCAGCTCGGTCAAAAACATATAATGTTTCTTTGTGCGCGATCCCTTTTGCCTGATCGCTGTCAATTTCCTCAGGCGTCAGGAATTTGCCGGTTTCCTGATTAAAAACGCCCACATGGGCAAATACTTTCTCAATCTTTGTGGCCTTAACACCTTGTAATTCTTCTAATTCACCGCTAGTAATGGCGGCACGCACCCGTTCCGGATCACGCCCCATAAGAACGACGCTAGCCTTGTTGTATTCATCTTCATGCGATTTCAGACGGTTAATCATACTGGCATAGGTTGATTTGCCAATACCGCCACTGGCACCATAAATGACAATTTTACGGTCAATTTTTTTGAAAGGGTTTTGCGCGCTTTCCTTGGGAGTCTTTAAGGAAAAAACAGGACGCGCCAACGCATCTGGTGTGATTGCACGAATTACATTAAGGATGTTTACCATGAAATTCTCTCGGAACTATAAATTCTTATATCTCCTGTAACTTCGCACAAAAAAAAATTGTAGAATATGATATATATCACAGATGTGGCGTTTTTTTTATGGTGTATATATTCATTATGAAAATCTAATAAACGGCCAAAACAGTTATGCAATCACTCGAAAGCCGCTGCCGCGAAAAACTTGGTGGCATCATGCGTGAAGTGATCCCCGATGGGATACCTTATCGGTTTTGCACTTCCCGTTGCACGGATACAGGGGTGCTCGATGCTGGATTTTTGAGTGTTTACCTGATGCCAGTACAGGAACCTTTGCAATGGGGAAACATTACGGCAAAGAAGCCCGATCAATCGGATCCTGTTGATAAATTTTTAAACATATCAGGAATGACTTTAGAAATCATACAACAAACTCCTGTCATTGAGAACGCCTACAATAACGCTTTAAGTAAGTTCATGGATATTGCGCAAGAGTATGATACTATAATAAACTTATCAGCATCGCCTGAACAATTAACAGGCATGCTCAATACAGAGCTTGGCAATGCTGTTATCGCGCACGTTCATTACACATATGGTGCAGCGACAGGAGTTGAAGGTACTGGTTACGGATGTGAAACACCACCGCAGCCGGCAAACAAAACAATAATAACCGTTAATATGGTAAACCCCGCGCAAGTTTATACAGGATACTATATTGAGTCATTAGACGCACCACAATCCACCCGCTAATCCCCGCCGCCCAGCTGTCCCCGTAATTTAATCGCCAGGCGATCACGCGGATTGCTGTCAACCAGCGCGGTTAATGCCCGCATGGCATTTGGCTTTTCTGTGGCTTCGGTCAGACCGGTCAGATACCAGTAATAGGCAGCGCAGGTGCGATCCTGGGGGTATTGCTGATACAGCGCGGTAAAGTACGGTAAGGCGTCAAAGGCCTGCTGCAGATCATCTTCCATAGCATATACGGCACGCATACCCTGCACCAGCAGTGTCAGGGGTTCTTTACCATGCTTTTCCTGCAAAAACTGTAAATCTGCTTCGTTGAGCAGGCGAATATTATCAGGGGTATCTTCAAGCGCATCCATCAGGTCAGCCGCCAGCAGGCGATACGCCCGGCTGGCATAAGTGCCGCCACTGGCTGCTACTGCCTGATTTAAGGCTACCAGACCTTCTTTCAGTTTCTGCTTGGCCAGATCAACATCATCTTTCAAGAGCAGCAGACGACTTAAACCCAGCAACGCCTTGCCTTGTAATAATTTTATATCGGCCTCACGCGCATCAACCGCCATCACGGCCAGAGTCGATGTCCGCTGCAGGCCGAGGGCGTCACTGTCTGCAATAGCGCGTTCATAGTGTGCTTCCGCCCGCTTCAGGCTGTCGGGAATTTTGGCCTGGGCAGGGGTGCACAATAATACAAAGCTGGCAAGAAGGCAGGAGGCGTGAGGCGCAAGGCGCGAGAAAGGATTATACAGCAATCGCAAACATCGCCTCCACTTCAACGGCAGCACCCAGCGGCAGACTGGCTACACTGATGGAACTTCTGGCGTGTTTGCCGGCATCGCCAAAAACATCCACGATCAGATCAGACGCCCCATTCACGATGACAGATTGTTGGGTAAAGGTATCAATACTGTTCACAAAACCGCCAAGGCGCAGGCACTGCACCACGCGATCCAGATCACCGTCCAACGCATGACGCACCTGAGCAACAATATTGAGCGCACACAGGCGGGCGGCTTGTACAGCATCATCCATACTGACATCACCCCCAATTTTTCCCACACAGGCAACCTTGCCATCCAGCATGGGCAATTGCCCGGAAACAGTCAGAAGGCTGCCAAAGATGGTGACTGGCACATAATTGGCCAGCGGCGTGGTTACATGCGGTAGCAGAAGACCCAGTTTTTGTAATTTAGCATCTATACGACCCACCAACGCTTTATCCTCCGTGTTGTATTTGACAAATGTATTAGGACGTTGGATAACGCCTGCAGCATGCAAAAACAACGGTAAAAACATTATGCCTGACATCGGAACCCGTCTGTATACATTTTTTCGTGGTGAAAAAGTTGGCGAAGATACCTATGGCAACACCTATTTTCAAAAAGCTGGTGGGGCAAAACGCTGGGTGGTTTATAAAGGACTGAATGAAGCCTCAAAAGTCCCTGCCGAATGGCATGGCTGGTTGCACTATACAGAAAATACCGTGCCGGATGGCAAAAAAGGCTTTGGCTGGCAAAAGGCGCATTTACCCAATCTGACCGGTACAGATCTCGCCTATCGTCCCCCAGGACATGTGTTGCGTGGGGCTAAACGCCATAAGGCTACCGGCGATTACGAGGCATGGGTTCCGGGAGATCAGTAGATTTTTAAAAGATGGAAGACAACACATATGAATAAAAATATGATTGAAACATTACTGGGTGCTGTGGTTCTTACAGTAGCTGCATTTTTTGTGGTCTTTGCCTACAACAGCAGCGGGCTGAAAACCACGAATGGGTATGTGTTGAAAGCGGATTTCAGCCGTGTTGACGGTGTGGGACTTGGTACGGATGTGAAAATCAGTGGCGTGAAGGTGGGTAGCATTACCGGTCTTAACCTTAATCCCACCTCATACCGTGCCACCCTGACCCTGGCCATTGACAATGCCTATAAACTCCCCAGCGACAGTCAGGCGACCATCGCCAGCGAAGGGCTGCTGGGTGGCAGCTATGTTTCGCTGGTGCCCGGCGCTGACGAAATCATGCTGGCCGAAGGTGATACCATTGAATTTACCACACCGGCAACCAGCCTCACCGATCTGCTGGGTAAGTTTGTGTTTTCCATGGGGCAGGACAACGGTAAGGCTTCTGATGCGCAGTAGCTGTTGGGTATTGTTGCTGGCCGCAACGGTGAGTCTGCCTGCGCTGGCACAGGACGCTGTGCCTGAGCCCAGCAAACCTTTTGATATCAAGATCCCGTCTGCACCGCTGCCAGGCGAGCCGGTGCTGGAACAACCTATTGATCCGAATACGCCAAAACTCCCAAGTCAGTATCCAGACATCAGTGCAGAATTTAATAACACCTCGGAAGCCATGCCGATTGCCGTTCTGCAGGGGCTTGACAAAGTCAGTGCGCGGGTAAAAACTTTTGACGCTATTGTGGGGGATACGGTATCGTTTGGCACATTACAGATCACCGTCCGGGTCTGTCGTAAAAAGCCCCCGGAAGAAACCCCGGAAAGTGCTGCATTCCTTGATATTGATGAAGTGCGGGCGAGCGACAAAAAGCGCATGCTGTTTTCCGGCTGGATGTTTGCGTCCAGCCCGGCACTGTCAGCCCTCCAGCATCCCGTTTATGACATCTGGGTCAAGGATTGTATTAAACAGCCGGGAGATTAATATGCACGGTGTACATATTGTCTACCGCCCTAAGGTTGTTCTTTCCGCTGCGGCTGCTCTCGCCGTCCGCACCTACGTTTAGTAGGCTTACGGGCGGCTCGCTAGCCTCGCTGAAGATACCAACCTTAGGGCGGCAGACAATAATTGTTAATCCGGTATTCCGCCGCTGTAGAAATACAGCCCAAGCCCAACGGTAAAAATCATATTCCCATACAGTGCGTGTTCAATAGACACTAACGCCAGCGATTTGGTGCGCTGAAACGTACTGGCAAAAATATACCCCGCCACCAGCCCCAGCACCGGTGCGACGGGATTAATATACAAAACATGGGCATAGGCAAACACCACGGCACTTACCCACACAATCTGACTCTTTCCTGGAAACAGTGGTGCAAAGCGGACAAAAAAATAGCTGCAAAAAATAAATTCCTGCGGCACAGCTGAAAACAGGGGATACAACAGCATCAGCCGGGCGTATAATTCTGGTCTTTCACGGGGTAATGACAGAAAAATTTCCGGCTTCAGGAGCAGAATAAAGACACACAACACCGCCGTGCCCAGCCCAAAACGTAACAGCACCGGTATCATGTTCCGCCGATTCACTGCCGCCCAATTCCAAAGTGGCAGTTTTTGCGCCGATGGTATCCGGCGATAGCGCAATGTGCACACCATCAACGCTGCCCATAAAAACAAAAACATCCACTTGCCCAGATGAAACACAATAATCACTGTGGGCAGAACCAGGCAAAGCAAGCAAAATTCAAGGATCAAAAACCGGCGGGTATCTAGCATGATTCAAGCGGTAAACAGCATACTCAAAGAAGCAAGATGGTTTTCATCGATACCGGCTTTTGCTGGTATGATACCGTGATGGGTGGCAAGTTGCTTACAGCAATATATATTTTTCAGCTTGCACTGCCTCATTGCTTTGGCTAGTGTGCGCCTCCAGGTTTATGCGCCCGTAGCTCAATTGGATAGAGCACCTGACTACGGATCAGGAGGTTAGGAGTTCGAATCTCTTCGGGCGCGCCACTGCAATCTTTTAAAGTTTCACAATGATTACCGTGCAGATAAACGGCGCAAGCATTGCGTTCACAGATAATATCAGCATTACTGATGCGCTGGAAAAACAGGGACTTGATGTGCACAAGCCCGGATTCGCCGTCGCTCTCAATTATGCTGTAGTGCCGCGCAGTCAATGGACAACAGCAGTACTGAAAAACAATGATCAGGTTGATGTTGTTCATGCAATCGCAGGTGGCTGATGTCGCTTGAGACGCTGGACGCGCTTATCATTGCCGGTAAATCGTTCCATTCCCGTTTGATGATGGGCACCAGTGCCTATGCCAATCAATCTTTAATGCTGCAGGCATTGAAAGCCAGTGGCTGCCAGATGGTGACGGTGGCCGTACGTCGGATTGATCTGCAGGTTCCACAGGAATCACTGCTGGATATTCTGGATGGGCAATATGATCTGCTACCGAATACCGCTGGGTGTTATACGGCACAGGATGCCATTCTGACCGCCGAACTCGCCCGTGAGGCACTGGCCACCAACTGGATTAAACTGGAAGTCATCGGCGATGATAAAACCCTGTTTCCTGATGTTGTGGAATTATTGACGGCGGCGCGTACATTGGTGCAACGTGGCTTTATCGTGCTGGCATACTGTAATGATGATCCGATTACCTGCCGCAAGCTGGCGGATGCAGGGTGTGCTACCGTCATGCCCCTGGCCGCACCGATTGGCAGTGGCATGGGCATTCGCAATCCCTATAATTTGCGGATTATCCGTGAACAACTCAGCATCCCGTTACTGGTGGATGCGGGCATTGGTACGGCTTCGGATGCGGCATTGGCCATGGAACTTGGTTATGACGGGGTATTGTTGAACACTGCTGTGGCAAAAGCGCTTAAGCCGGTATTGATGGCGGCTGCCATGCGCGATGCCGTGAACGCTGGACGGCGGGCGTTTCTGGCCGGACGCATTCCACAAAAACTGTTTGCCACGGCGTCGACCAGCAATGTTGGCGTTCTTAACACCGCCCCTGCTCA
>JANMDF010000243.1:0-4261 GCA_031376145.1 Alphaproteobacteria bacterium | reverse complement strand
GGTTGGTTTTGCAACTATCTCTGAATTGACCCGTGATCTTAATATACCGGCACGCCTCACAGCCTCTATTATGCTGCTGTGCGTTGTCTTTATGGTGATGCAGCAGATGTATCCAGGGTTTTATAACGGCCCTTATAACGGGACATCCCCGGCACTGGAGGCATTTTTCTTTCCCAATGTTCTGGAGTTGATGCCACTCACACAATCGTCATTCCTCTCCTTAAGTATCATGATTGCAGTGATGACAATTACCAGCTGGATATTCTGCTGGCTGTATTTCCGCCAGGCAGAAGAGGTTACAGATCGAAGCTGGTTCTACCTGATATGGTTCGGCTTTGCCATTTTGGCGATGGGTGTGTTGCAGGTACGCTGGTTGAGTTATCTGGCACCTGTGTTAATCATCATGCTGGCACCGTATTGCGTAATCCTCGCTACCCGTATTCGGGTGTATGCAACACAGCATTTTGACAATAACAGATTTGATTTTGCCTTTGTGCTGCCTGCAGTGTTTCTATTGATCATGGTTGCGGGATTTCCGGTTTCCGTCGCGCTGCTCAGCAGTGGTGTGTCAAATATACTCAGTGCTGATGCCGCCATGCAGGATGTTGAGCAGATGAACACCTGTGATCAAGATGTGATTGGCTTTTTGCAAAATGATGTACGCAATGTGCTGGGTGCAAACAATGCTGCACATATACCGACAATTATGGCACACATGAATCTGGCAGGTGCATTGTTATTCTGGACGCCGTATAACGTAGTGGGTGGCAATTACCATCGTGCTCCGCAAGGCTACGTTGATGTCTATACGTTTATCACAACACCCAAGACAGAGATTGCACGGGCTATCGCAACCCGTCGCCAGGTTGATTATGTTCTGGGTTGTGCAAGCCCTGTCAAAGATCTGGCGCGTGTGGATAAAAAAGACAGTTTTTATCTGAATTTACTTGTGCACGATATCAAGCCAGACTGGTTAGAATCTGTTCCTGTAAACGGTTATCCCAACGTGCGCCTGTACAGGGTTACTAAGAATTAAGCGGCGATTTTGTGCTCGGATACTTTACAGGATTTCTGGCCGCAACGGCGCGGGTCAGTTTCAGGATAGTACACACCACATATATCACAGCGCACTGTACTATGAATAATCACCGCTGGTTGCCGCTTGACGGGTTCTCGGTTTGCAAAAACAAAGCGCGACATTCTTATCCAGACAAAAAAAGCCGTAGCCACGGCCACCAACACGGTAACAATCGCCAGAATTTTAATGAAAGATACCACAAAATGCCCCCTGTACTGCGGGCTAAGCAGAATGTGACTGTTTTGTAAAGGGAAAACCAGCCCTAATCTTCGTCTTCTTCGTCACGGTGTGACTTTTCATAGCGTTCATGGCGTTCCTGGGCTTCCAGGCTTAATGTTGCAATGGGTCTTGCCATCAGGCGTTTCAGGCCAATTGGCTCGCCGGTTTCTTCACAGTAACCGTAACTGCCATCTTCGATGCGGGATATAGCAAGGTTAATCTTGTTGATCAGCTTGCGCTGGCGATCCCGGGTGCGCAACTCCAGTGCCTGCTCCGTTTCCAGAGAAGCACGGTCGGTCATATCTGGCTGGTGCAGGCTCTCCTGTTGCAGATGTTGCAATGTTTCGCTGGTCTCGTTGAGAATTTCTTCTTTCCAGCGCACCAGCTGCTGCCGAAAATATTCCAGCATCATCGGATTCATGAACGCATCTTTGTCCGATGGCACATAATCTGGCGGTAACAATGGGGAGGTCATAACCTAAAGCTCCAGTTAGCAGAATCAAAAGGCGGTATAGGCAATAATAGCGATATTCGCCAGCCTTTTTTGTAAAACAGCTAATCTGCTGTATCCAGCCGCATGGAGCGCAACAATTCCAGGTGCCAGTTCAGTTCAGTACGTTCCAGGGCATAATCGCCATTTCGTGGTGCAATCGCATCAATGCCACGCAAATGTGCCAGTTTCAGCTGTAAAAAATAACATGTTGATGCACTGAGGCCGGTTGCCCAACAGGCAGCAAGCAGGCCTTTTGTCTGGCGATGGCGCAACAGATGCTGGATAATCGCCACTGATGTCTGGCTGTGCGCTGCCAGAGCGGCAATCACCGCCTGCCGTTCTCCCATTTCGACTGCCCGCCGGAAATCCCGATCACTTATTAAGACTGGTTCTGTCAGTGCATTCTTGCTTGCTCCACGACTGGCCACGGCTGCCCGCGCCTGTGTGCATGGATGGGCATCCAGCAGATCCACAAATTCCGCATCAATAATCTGCGGTGACCACTGCAATATTGGACAGGCAACAGCCGCAACCGGATCCCGTGCCAGGTGCATAATAATTGCTTTAGGGACAAGCCAGGATGCTTTAAATGCCTCCGCCAGCATTGTACGGACAGTATCCAGCGGATCCCGTGCCAACTTGTCCAGCACGCGTACAATGCCATCAGCAAGCGTAGTCGCACCTGCTGTTTCTTCGTAATCGACAATATCAATAATCTGTAAAGCCACCGCTGTCCGCACCACATCACTGTGATCATCAGCCAGCAGCTCCAGGGCGTGGATGGGGGCATTTCTGTTGCCAGCCACCGCCTGTCGGATACAAGCATTCTGATCCGTGGCGAGGTGATATAGAATTTCCGGTGTAACGTCCAGTCTTTGTGCAACTTTTTCGCGCACAACAGCATTATCACTAAACGCATCGCGTTTTGTAATTTCATAATCTGTCAGACTGGGGCTTGGCTTTGACTTCATCACAATAGTTTGCTAAGTGAAAACCAGTTTAACGGTTAAGGTTTGCCATAATGTTAACACCGCTGCACGGTGACAAGGGCTTTGATGCCGGAACTTTTAATGCCTGGATTTTTGATCTGGATAATACCTTGTATTGCCAGGCAACAACGCGCCTGTTTGATCAAATCGAAGCCCGAATGACTGCCTTTGTGCAGCAGGCACTTAATCTTGATTATGATGCTGCCAGAAAACTGCAGAAAGACTATTTTGTGCAGCATGGAACAACCTTGAAAGGACTAACAGACCATCATGGTGTCGCACCTGCTGATTTTCTGGACTATGTGCATCGCATCGATCTCCGTTGTGTGCCGCATAATGCATCGTTAAAAGATGCCTTTGAGCGGTATACTGGCAAAATCATTGTGTTCACCAATGGCTCAGAACCTCATGCCTGTAATGTTCTGAAGCATCTTGATCTGTTTGACCGCGTTGATGGTATTTTTGATATTGTTGCCAGTGACTATAATCCAAAACCTGCGCGGCAACCCTACGAGAAAATGCTGAACCGGTTTGCCCTTGATCCCAAGGATTGTATCATGGTTGAGGATATTCCCCGCAACCTGGAACCCGCTGCTGCCCTTGGCATGACGACGCTATGGGTCAAAACCGATACGGAGTATGCGGCTATGGAAAGTCTGCATGGAACACCTCTTGATGCATACGTACATCATACAACCCATGACCTGGCCGCATGGTTGCAGGCGTATTTAACCCCAACAAAGTCTTCAAGGATACAGCATGGAACATGAGCAGATCAAAAACATCATCGAGAGTGCCTGGGAGCGTCGCAGCAATATTGATGTTGATGAAGATAGCAGTCTGCTGATGGCGATTCGTCATACACTCGCTGCACTGGACAGTGGCCGCCTGCGCGTTGCACAGAAGCAGAACGGCAGCTGGCAGGTGCACGAATGGCTCAAGAAAGCTATTTTACTGAGCTTTATCGTCGGTAAGAATACCATGATTGGTGGGGAGCCAGGCTCCAGCCGTTCCCCGGCATGGTTTGACAAAGTGCGCAGCAAATTTTCCGGGTGGGAATATGAGGATTTCCGTGAACATAATTTTCGCGCTGTGCCCCCCTGTGCTGTCCGTCATTCCGCGTATATTGCCCCCAACGTTGTATTGATGCCCAGTTTTGTCAATGTGGGTGCGTATGTTGATGCCGGAACCATGGTTGATACCTGGGTAACCATTGGTTCCTGTGCGCAAATTGGCAAGAACTGCCACATTTCCGGTGGTGTTGGTATTGGCGGTGTTCTGGAACCCCTGCAGTCCAGCCCGGTCATTATCGAAGATAACTGTTTTATCGGTGCACGCAGTGAAGTTGCCGAAGGGGTGGTTGTGGAAGAGGGGGCGGTGTTATCCATGGGGGTATACCTGGGTGCGTCCACGAAAAATATTGATCGTACCACGGGAGAAGACTTTGTTGGGCGTGTGCCTGCCTATAGAGAGGTTGTACCC
>JANMDF010000219.1:0-5848 GCA_031376145.1 Alphaproteobacteria bacterium | reverse complement strand
AAAGGCCAGCGAAGCCGCCACAGCCAGCATGGTCAACTTACCGGTTCGGATACGCGGTTCGGCAAGCTTGTGTACGTTGTTGGATACCGCTTCCAGACCAGTATACGTACCGCCCCCCAGAGAGAAGGCCTTGAACAGAATGGATAGGGTCATGAACAACCCGAGCTCATCGACCATTTGTTGCGATTCCGCAACGGCATTCGGCACCAGCGTGGGCAACCCGTAAGAATGGCTGAAAATCCCGTAAAATATCAACCCTACATGCGTAAAAATGAAACCCAGAAAAATAGGGGTTAGAAATTTTATGGATTCTTTCATGCCCCTCAGGTTTAAAACCGTCAGCAAGCCCACCATCACACACTTGACTTCCAGACTGTACGCCTGAAAGCCAACCGGTAGCAGACTGAACAAGGCATCTACCCCACTGGCCACTGAAATGGCAATAGTCAGTACATAATCAATAATCAGTGCAGAACCAGAGACCAGCCCCGCTTTCTCGCCCAGGAGTTCGCTGGCTACACGGTAGCCACCACCGCCGTTAGGAAACAGCTTGATGACCTGAATATAGGCAAGCGCAATAATAAAAACCGTCATCGCCGTGGCAATGGCCAGATAAATCGCCAGTGACTTGTGTTCTGCCAGCGCAATATAGGCTTCCGCCGGGCCATATGATGCTGATGAAATACCATCTGCGCCCAACCCTACCCAGGCAAAGAAAGTAATCAGGGCGATATGGGATCTAGTATCTCTGTCAAAAGGATTTAAAGGCTTCCCCAACAGGCGTTCACGCCATTTATGCTCAGTTGTCATGATGTTTTTTCAGTTTTTATCTAAACGCCTGTCGTTTTTTGCTGCCGTACGATAATGTCATTCTGAGCGCAGCGAAGGATCTCCTGGGGATTGAGATTCTTCGCTGCGCTCAGAATGACAGAAATCATTCTACATAGCCTCAATAAATTTTTGCCGTGCAAAACAGCGCCCTACTTACGCCGATTGCTAACGTTGTCAACGGCTATATTATCAGCATTTTAGACGATTTACAGGTTATGCTTGTCATCTGGATGACGCCTGCTTATAAAGCTGTGATAAAAATTTAAATGATCACAGCGAGGCAGTAATGGCTGGAGCCGCAGTAGAAACAAAGTTTCTCGGGAAATATGTTCTCTGGAAAGCCGTCATGCTGAGCCTGCTGCTGGGCGTTTTAACCGGCTGGGGTTTGAAGCATTTTGGCGCGGATGCCAGTTATTCGAATGCGGCCAAGCAGCTTGGTTCTTATTTCATCCTGCTGATCAAAATGGTGGTTTCCCCCCTGATTTTCTTTGCGATTCTCAAGGGTATTACCGGTATCCCTGATATGACCAGCTTTAAGCGGGTGGGATTCAAAGGCATTGGTGCCTACATGATGACCGCTGTCTTCGCGGTTTTTCTGGGTATTGCCACTGCAACCCTGTTTCAGCCTGGCATGATTGATATTGACCGTGATCAGCTGAAAAGCAGTAATCCTTTTGCCATCAGCCTGTCGTTGCAGTGTGGGGGGCAATCCAGCATCCCGCCTGCTGGAAGTGCTCCGGGTGATAATGACCGTTTTTTCAGTGACTGCCGCATGACCGCTAACCCGTTTGGGTACATCCGTCTGGCTCAGGAAACCGTAGGTTTGAACTGTGCAAAACGCGATTCCAATGATGGTGAAAGTTATGCCTGTACCCCCACCAGTAAAATGCTGGCCTGGCAGGCGCATGATGCTGCTTTCGAGATTGAGACGCTGAACTGCACCCTGACAGATGCCGCAACCGGCACATTAAGCTGCACACCGGTCAAAGGTATTTCCCTGCGCGACCTGATTCCGGAAAATGCGCTACAGGCTATGACCGGCCACAATTATATTCAGGTGGTGGTGTTTTCTATTTTTATGGGGATTGTCATCCTGCTGGTTGGTAAAAGTCTGAATGAAAAAGCCTATGCCGCCCTGGGGTTAAGTGATATTTTGCGTGCCAACACCACAGATCATACGCATCGCCTCAGAGCTGAGGAGGCTGTCGCCACGCTGATGGCATATTTCAAGCGCAATCAGGTGGAGGCAACTGTTTCGGATCCGAAACAATTGCTGGAAGCTGCGATTTTGAAAGGTACCATCCTGGAAACATTGTATCTGGTATATTCACCCCGCATGTGGGTACTGTTTAACCGTCAAGCGTTGACAGGCGTTTCCACGGAAGACCAGCCATTTAACGAGTTGATGCAAACGTTGCAGAACTGGAACGTTCTCACCTCCACCAAACGGGTGCTGGGTAAATTTGCTGATTTCTTTTTTAAGATGATTGAACTGGTGGTCAGCCTTGCCCCCATTGCAGTTTTTGGTTTTATCGCCTGGCTGGTGAGCACCTTTGGCCTGGAAACCCTGGAATCCCTGGTAACTCTAGTGGTAACAGTATTATTTGCCTGTCTGGTGCAATACATTCTGTTTGGTGTCATGATTCGGGTTTTCGCCGGTCTCAATCCCCTGCCTTTTTACAAGAAACTCTTCACCACGCAGATCATGGCTTTTTCCACCAGCAGCAGCAAGGCAACCTTGACAACCGCCATGGGAGAACTGCAAGGCAAACTCGGGGTATCTGAGCGCAGCGTCAGCTTCCTGATGCCGCTGGGTGCCAGTATCAATATGGATGGGACGGCTATTTACCTGGGCGTCTGCGCCGTGTTCTTTGCACAGATGTTTGGCGTCCATCTGGAAGCACACCACTATGTAACCCTGTTAATCACCTGTACCCTTGGTTCCATCGGTGCCGCCGGTATTCCAAGCGGTTCGATTATTTTCATGGGCATGGTGTTAAGTTCCGTTGGCCTGCCACTGGAAGGCATTGGCCTGCTGCTGGGTGTTGACCGTATCCTTGATATGGTGCGCACCACTATTAATATTACCGGAGATTCCGCCATTACCCTGATTGTCGATAAATCAGAAAATGGTCTTGATGAAGCAGCTTACAATGCACCCGTGGAGAAACGCTATGCTTGATACAAATTCACCGCTGCTCTGGGGCGCATTCTGCCTGCTGGTTTTGTTTCTACTGGCGCTTGATCTTGGCGTTCTGCATCGCAAAGAGAAAGAAATCAGCGTAAAATCTGCCCTGCTGACCAGTTTGTTTTATATTATTCTGGCACTGATTTTCGCAGCAGGCGTATACCAGTATATCGGCGAGCAGGCGGGTTATGAGTTTCTTACCGGCTATCTGATTGAAAAAAGTCTCAGCCTGGACAATATCTTTGTGTTTGTGCTGATTTTCAATCACTTTGCGGTGCCTAAGGTATATCAGCACCGCGTATTGTTCTGGGGCATTCTTGGGGCGCTGTTCTTCCGTGCTGTCATGATTCTGGCAGGCAGCGCGCTGCTGGCAGAGTTTCATGGTTTGATCTATGTTTTTGGCGCATTTCTGGTATTCACCGGCATTAAAATGCTGCTGGCCGCTGATGCGGAGCCGGATATGGAAAACAACAAAATCGTTGCGCTTATGAAACGATTGTTGCCGGTTACCGATACCTATCACGGGAAACGCTTTTTTGTCCGCATTGACGGCAAGCGGTTTGTGACCCCACTTTTTGTGGTGCTTATCCTGGTGGAAATTACCGATATTATTTTTGCGGTGGATTCTATTCCGGCGATTTTTGCCATTACCCAGGACCCGTTTATTGTCTTTACTTCTAACGTTTTTGCTATTCTCGGCTTGCGGGCACTGTATTTCGCCCTGGCCGCCATTATCCACCGCTTCCATTACCTGAAATATGGTCTGTCGGTGATTCTGGTGCTGATTGGCTCCAAGATGCTGATAAACACCTATTACCATGCTAAAATCATTCCCACCGATGTTGCCTTGTATTTAACGGCATTGATTATTGCCGGATCCATGGCGTTGTCCCTCTTCAAAACCCGGGGAAGCAAAGCAGAGCCACTGCATGGCTGGGTGCCTGGCAGCAGTGATGCGGCCACGCCTGACGATAAAAAGGATTCTTAAGCCGTGCGTCTCTTCCCACTGCGCTTCAAAAGCGCGCAAACCAAACTCAATTTCATGGGCAACCGCTGGATTGGCTTTGCGATCACCTTTCTATTGATTGCCATTACCACAGCATCACTCATGACGCGTGGGTTGAACCTGGGCATTGATTTTGCCGGTGGTACGCTACTCGAAATCCGTACACAAGGAGCGGCAGACCTTGCAAAACTTCGTCAAATTATGACAACGGCGAATATTGGCGATGTCAGCCTGCAAACCTTTGGTAGCAGCAACGAAGTCCTGATCCGCATCCCCGCCAGCCGTGATCGTGATAGCAGCAGTATTGTGACAATGGCTCGGAACGCTCTTGATACCAGCTATGGCAGTACGATTGAATATCGTCGTATTGAAAGTGTGGGGCCTCAGGTAGGCAGTGCCATGGTGACCAACAGTGCTTTGGCCGTTGGCTTTACGTTCCTGGCCATGCTGGCCTATCTGTGGTTTCGCTTTGAATGGCAGTATGGGGTCGGTGGGATTCTGGCACTGCTGCACGATGCCCTGATTACGGTAGGATTTTTTTCCATCACCGGCATTGAATTTAACCTGACATCTGTCGCCGCCATTCTCACCATTGTTGGTTATTCCATCAACGATTCGGTGGTCATTTATGACCGTATCCGCGAGAACCTGCGCAAATTTAAAAAGCAGGCATTAAACGACATTCTGAATCTGAGCCTCAATGAAACACTGACCCGCACCCTCTTAACCAGCAGCACCACGATTGTTGCCCTGCTGGCACTGGTGATGTTTGGTGGTGACAGCCTCAACGGTTTTGCCACCGCCATGCTGTTTGGCATTCTGATTGGAACGTACTCATCGATCTACGTGTCTGCGCCAGTGTTGATCTATTTCCGGCTGCGGCGGTCGGAGTAAAGGGATCTATTCAAAGCACTAAGAATGCAAGCGATGCCGGAATAAATCCGGCATGACGCAGCGTGGTTGACAGTACAGATGTGGTGTTTTACCACCGACTATCCGGAAGACGGGTTTGGGCAGCCTTGCTCCCACCCTGACAGCACGGGCAAGGCTTGTGTTGACACTGCGGCTTTGCCTGTTCCGCCGCTGGCATGTGATGACCATGGTGCTTGCCACGCTCCATGGCGGGGTAATACGTGCAGGCACTCAGGCTTGCAGCCAGTGCCAGAATGGTTAGATATTTGTACATAAATATTCTCCTGTTGTTGTATGAATCTGTTACCACATCCTACGGAATACATCCTGCTTATCCACCGCATGCTTAATCACCGCCAGAATATGCAGCACCAGTACCGCAATCAGCAGGTTAGCTGCAATTTCATGCGTCTCATACGCAAGATGCCCCAATTTTTTATCTTCACCCACCAGATTGGGTAACGGCAACCCAAACACCGATACGCCGTGTCCCCCCAGCATCGACATCAGATACCCTGATGCCGGCATGATGAGCATCAGGACATACAACGCCAGATGGTTCAGGTTGGCCAGACGCTTAATCAGCGTCGAAAATGTTGGATTCAAGGGCGGTACGGTACTTTTTAACCGAATGCCAATCCGAATGATTAATAATGCCAGCACGATGATTCCAAAGGATTTATGCAGGCCATAGACCTGCCATTTTGCCGGACTGTCCGCCATATCACCCATCAACAGCCCAACGGCCAGCAGCCCAATCACCAGCACTGCCATCAGCCAGTGCATGATCCGCATGGGTTTTGGATATTTCAGTGCCTCGCTCATTATCAGTGCCCCATTTATTCTTGGTATCCCAGTAAACGATGTGCCGCCGGAATACCCGCAGGCAGCACCGACGAATGATGTTCAAT
>JANMDF010000187.1:0-9431 GCA_031376145.1 Alphaproteobacteria bacterium | reverse complement strand
ACAAATCGGCCATGCAACCCTGTCTGGAGCCTTTAAGGTCTCAACACCGGCCAGCAGCAAACCCATGGCGATAATCAGCAAAAGGTTATGGTGATCCACATTCATAAAACCAAAAAACTGCATGCCCAGCGGTGACATCAGGGTTCCTGCAAAAATCACCACCAGCGCAGTGGGATGCAGATTCAGCGCAGTTCCAATCCGCAACGTCACCAAGGCACAAACCAGTGCCAGTATAATCGGCAGAAACGTTGCCCAGCATAATATAGCTGTATCTTGCCCCAATAATGGAGTTAACAATACCATACCAGCGGCAAGCAACAGATCCGATGGGCGTGTCCATGGGCTGTTCATGCCGGTGGGTGGATCCAGACGATCAATAGTGTGATCATACCAAGGCTGACCATCAAGAAACTGGCGGGCTTTCACAAGGTGCAGGTAAGAGTCTGTATCGGTCTGAAAACCGACATCCTGAATTTTCAGGGCGGAACTGAATAGTTGCGCAACCACATACAATACCGCAAAACAAGCGCAAATCTTGCGAGACTGGCTAAGATTCATGTTATGGACTCCTGATTATTGCATCATGGATCGCAATGACACAGCCATACGTCATTGTGGGGCAACGCCGAAGCAATCCAGCCAGAACATAGCTTTTAAAACGCCCTGTTACGGTAAGAACCTAAATAACTTTTGTAAAAGACCATATAATGTTACACTGGCTTATAGGGCGTGTCATCAGTTAAAACGAAATGGCATTTTCGTGAATTTTTGTGGTCTGACAAGGAAAAAGTCGCCGCCGGTATCGAGATACCGGCGGCGGTCTTCGCCTTGCAATACCCCGTTTTTCTCTCAAAAATCCCTGCCGATTTTAATTGATGACACGCCCTAATAAACGATGGTCATGTCACAAAAAGACGACAGTGCTATTCTTCAAGTAATTTGCGCAAGCCTAATACATCACGCATGCTGTATAAACCCGGCGGCTGTCCATGCAGCCACTGTGCGGAACGAATGGCACCGCGTGCGAAAATGGCGCGACTGCTGGCTTTATGGGTTAATTCCAGGCGCTCCCCTTCACCGGCAAACATCACGGTATGATCACCAACCACATCGCCACCACGCAGGACGGAAAAGCCTATACTGCCTTCTGTGCGCGCTCCTGTCTGACCAAAACGATCCTGTACTTGTACATCTTCCAGAATGACTCCGCGCCCTGTTGCAGCCGCACGACCCAATGCCAGCGCCGTGCCGGATGGTGCATCCACTTTGTTGCGGTGATGCATTTCGCTGATTTCAATATCATAAGATGTATCCAGCAAGCGGCTGACGTATTCCGTCATGGCAATCACAATATTCACAACCGCGCTCATGTTAGGAGAACCAACGATGGGAATGTGCTGGCCATGGTTACTGAGCATGGCAACCTGTTTTTCATTAAAGCCGGTTGTACCAATCACCAGCGCACGTTTGTATTCTTTGGCCAGCATACAATGTTCAAGAGAAGAGGATGGGTTGGTAAAATCAATCACCACATCCGACTGTTCAAACATTTCTACGGCATTGGCACGTAAAATAACGCCAATTCTACCAATGCCTGCCAGTTCTCCAGCATCCATACCGCGATGCGAATCATTACCCATGATGGTGGCACCCGACAGCGTACAGCCATTCGTGCGCATCACTTCAGTGACAATCATGCGACCCATGCGGCCTGCCGCACCAGCTACGCCAATTTTTAGGGGTTTATCTGCCATAAGATCCTCTGTTGCTGGCTGAAGGCCATACAGCAAAAAAGCCGGAAGGTTAAGTGCTTTTGTGTGTCGACAGCAAACGAGTGATTTTATCCATAGCTTTATTTTCCAGCTGCCGCACCCGTTCTCTTGATATGCCATGCAGCTGGCTTAATTCATCAAGGGTTTTCGGCGTGTCCAGCAGGCGACGCTGTTTCAAGATAGCCTGTTCACGCTCAGGAAGCGTTGCAATCGCCTGGTGCAGCGCATCGGTGCGCTGTTCCAGTTGATCGCTGTCTACCAGAGCAGCTTCCGCCGTTGGCCGTTGATCAACCAGTAAATCCTGCAGTTCCAGATCCTGGTTCTCGCCCCCAAGGCGAGTATTGAGGGATTGATCATTCACCAGCCGCCCATTCATTGCCATGACCTCGGCAGCGCTTACCTTAAGGTCTCTGGCGATAGATTGCGCCTGCTCAGGAGACAGATCATTTTCTTCAATGGCGTTCAATTTGCCTTTCAGGCGACGCAAATTAAAGAACAGTTTTTTCTGTGATGATGTTGTGCCAATTTTCACCAGCGACCAGCTGTGCAGGATATATTCCTGAATCGCCGCTTTAATCCACCAGATCGCATACGTCGTGAGCCGGAACCCTTTTTCAGGATCAAATTTTTTGACTGCGGTCATCAACCCCAGATTACCCTCGGCAATAATATCACTCATTGGCAGTCCATAGCCGCGAAAGCGCATCGCAATAGCCGGCACCAGGCGTAAATGACTGGTGACAAGCTGGTGCGCCGCGTTAATATCCTGATGCTGCTGCCAGCGGGTGGCCAGCATGTATTCTTCATCGGCTTTCAACATGGGAAACAGCTTGATGCGCTGCAGATACTGACTCAAGCCGCCATCATCATCAAGCCTTGGTAGTGACATCATGGTAGAAGACATATGTTGCGTCCTTTTTTAGCACTCTAATCATGCGAGTGCTAAAGTATCGTTAACAACATAAAAAGTCAATATAGAGCCGCAATCAATGCACACATGTCATCTGGCATCGGTGCCGTAAATTCCAGGGCAACACCACTGATAGGATGGGTAAAGGCCAATGCACAGGCATGTAATGCCTGCCTTGGAAAGTTGGCAAGAATGGCTGGCGTAGTCATGGCGCGGGTTTTGCGGCTGTACACATGATCCCCAACAACAGGATGCCCCTTGTGGGCGAGGTGTACACGAATCTGATGGGTGCGTCCAGTTTCAAGCTGACATTGCAGCAGTGTTGCGGCAGCAAACCTTTGCACCGTTTCATAATGGGTAATAGCTTCCTTGCCACCACTTTGCACCACCGCCATTTTCTGACGATGCTGGCTGTTACGGGCAATATTGCCGGTAATTGTTGCAGCCGGTGGCGTGACACGTCCCCAGACGAGTGCCAGATAAGTGCGCTTTACGCTGCGTGCCTGCAGTGCTTCGACAAGCCGTTGATGAGCCAGTGCTGTCTTGGCAACAATAATCAGGCCGCTGGTGTCTTTGTCCAGACGGTGTACAATTCCAGGCCGATCAACACCGCCAATACCGGTCAGACTGTCGCCACAATGGGCAAGCATAGCGTTTGCCAGCGTATCTGTGTAGTGCCCTGGCGCAGGATGAACAACAAGGCCGGCGGGTTTATTGATTACCAGCAATGCATCATCTTCATAGATAATCTGCAGATCCATTGGTGTTGCGGTTAACGTGGATGGTGTGGCTGGCGGTACAATGATTGTATACGTATCGCCGGCGATCACCGGATGCCGTGGCATATGACTGCCACGACCGGTTACCGCACCCGCTTCTAATAAGGCCTGGATGCGTGCACGCGAAACGTCGGGCAGCAAGAGGGTTAAGGCTTTATCCAGACGCGTGCCCTGCATTGCATCTGGAATCGTAACGGTATAAGTATCGGTGTCTGATGTCTGCATGCAGGAGGCTTAACAGCAATGTACGATTCTACCAACATTTTTGCCCGCATCTTGCGTGGCGATATTCCCTGCCGCAAGGTTTACGAAGATCCATACACACTTGCGTTCCATGATATTGCCCCACAGGCCTCCGTACATGTGCTGGCAATCCCCAAGGGGGCTTATGTATCTTTTGATGACTTTGCCGCAAACGCCAGTGATGCTGAAATCACCGGCTTTATTAAAGCCGTTGGGCTGGTTGCAAAACAGCTTGGTATTGTTGCGGATGGATATCGTCTCTTAAGTAATATTGGGCGCGATGGCGGCCAGGAGGTGCCACATTTTCATGTACACCTGTTTGGCGGGGAGCCATTGGGGCGCATGTTGTCTATACGCCCGTAAACGCTTCCAGATCCTGCGTCAGACGTGTGTACAAATCACGTTTGAACGGGACGATCATTTCTGGAACAGCAGTGAGTGCCGCCCATTTCCAGGCATTGAACTCTGCAATATCTGTATCAATACAGATGTCGGCGTCAGTACCAGTGAATCGCAACACAGCCCAACGCTGTCGCTGACCGACATATTTTCCACCCCATAATGTCTGGCGCAGGTTTTCAGGTAATTCATAATAATACCAGTTGGGTAATACGGCGATCAAATCAGCGTGACGCTGATCGATACCGACTTCTTCCCCCAACTCTCTCCAGGCGGCTTGCTCCAGTGTTTCACCACTATCAATACCCCCTTGCGGGAGTTGCCATGCCTCGACTTTGGTATCTATACGTCTGCCTACAAAGACCTGGCCGGTGGCGTTAAATAATGCCAGCCCTACACACGGACGATACAGATCATCCGGAAAACTCTTAATCATCATCCAAAGCTTTCTGTCCGATAGCACTGATCGGTACCAATAAAATTTCCTGACGTGCAAGAGTTGGTAGCCATTCCTGCAGCAAGGTAAGCACAACCGGATAACTGTTGGCAATACCGACAGCCGCCCCCTCTTTTTTAGCAATTCTGTTAAGACTCTCCAGGCTGCTGCGAATATGCGGCTGCGCCAGACTGTCATCCAGGCGTATGGCAGCTGCATAGGGCAGTTGCAGTGCCTGAGCACGCAATGCCGTTACCTGCTGGCCTTTACTGGTGGTTGCATCCACAAACAACAGACCACGCCGGTTTATGGCCTGCATTACCGGATCAATGCGCCAGGCTGTTTCCGTAAAGGCATCCCCCTGCATCGTGACCATCCCAACATAGCCAGTACCACGCCCCATCGCCCACTTCAGCGCATCCATATTTTGTTGATCGCTGTAATCTTTCATCAGGGCTTTGGGGCCTGGATCGTTCTGTGGGTATGTTCTTGGTTCCATCGGCACCCCCATGAGTACTTCATGCCCCTTAGCACGGGCGCGCGCCAGCCATACATCCAGATCCTGGGCATACGGCGTAAATGCCAGGTTGACGGCAGCAGGCATGTCTTGAATCAAATTGGCAGTTGTTGCGTCATTCAACCCCACATCGTCCAGAACAATGGCAACCATGGGCAGCTTATCCGGGTTATCGACCTTGCCGGCATAAACCTGCCAGGCCATGTCGCCTTTCTCAGAAATTTTTGGCAGCGGCCCAAACGGGGTAATTTCAAGCATATCCGAACGGTTTGCTGGCAACGTCAGTTGATCAAAGGCATTTGCCGGTGGTGTTTTTGTTATATCGCTGAATTCAATCACACCGCCTGCGTGAACGGGGGGAGGGGCAACGGGTTCGGAAGCCAGAGCAGCCGCCTTGTACGCAGCAAAATCTTCTGCCGACATCGGATTTTTATAATCGATCTGCACCTGATTCTGGTGAACTTCCGCCTCAAGCGCCACACGTGTACCAGATGCGTTCATAAGCAGCCAGGTAACGACACTGATGACCATTATCAGCAGCAGAAACATCAATAATACAGGCAGGTATATCTTGATAACCTCTTGACGGGTTGGACGCTTCAGTTTCAACCTGACGTGAAATTTTTTCACACTTTACCTGCTTTGCATACTTAGAGCCTGTCATCAGTTAAAACGAAATGGCATTTTCGTGAATTTTTGTGGTCTGACAAGGAAAAAGTCGCCGCCGGTATCGAGATACCGGCAAGACTTTTAACGTAGTCAGGACGCAAAAATCCAGAAAAGGCCTTTCGAGGCATGCCATACGGCGTGCTTTTTGGCGAAAAACGGTTCTTGCTGCGTTGAAGACCTTGCCGGTATCTCGTTTTTCTCTCAAAAATCCCTGCCGGTTTTAATTGATGACACGCCCTAACGTCCGCTTCGGTGCGCACAGACGTTACTGAGCGTCTGTCATCTGCTGTTTATATAAATTGATGCCGTGCAGCAAATCAATAGCACGTGCCAGTTGGTAATCATTGTCACCACCAAACGTTTGATCGACAGACGGTGTTTTTTTGGTGTCGCCAGACGGCGTATCGTTATTTGGCGTTATTGGCGTTTTCATTGTATTGGGCGTCTTATCTTGTGGATTGCTGAGTGCACCCCGGAGATCAGCCTCATGCTGCCAGCCGGTTTCGTCCACTTCCTCAATTTTAGCCACAGGGACAAGAATGTCAGGATCAATACCTTTAGCCTGAATAGAGCGACCAGATGGCGTGTAGTAACGCGCCGTTGTCAAGCGCATGGCACCATGGCCGGGCAACGGGATGATCGTTTGCACGGATCCCTTGCCAAAAGAACGTGTACCCATGACGATTGCACGCTTATGATCCTGCAGCGCACCTGCCACAATTTCAGCAGCCGAGGCAGAGCCACTGTTGATCAATGCTACCACGGGTAATGCAGCAGCATCATCGCCTTTTTCCGCATTAAACCGCTGAGTCTCTTCCGCGTGCCTGCCACGCGTAGAAACAATCTCGCCGGCATCCAGAAACGCATCTGAAACACTGACCGCCTGATCCAGCAGTCCGCCTGGATTATTCCGTAAATCCAGTACAATGCCCCGCAACGGTTTATTTTTATCTTTTTTCAACTCCGCAAGGGCTTTTCCAAGATTTACATCCGTTTGTTCGTTAAATGACGTGATGCGCACATACCCGATATCATCTTTACGCTCAAATTTTACCGATTTAATCCGAATAACATCACGCGTGAGCGACAGGTCAAAAGGTTCTCTGCCATCCCGCCGTATGGTCACACTGACCTGTGTATTGACAGGGCCGCGCATAATATTGACCGCTTCATTCAAGGTCAATCCCAGCACCGGCTTGCCATTCAGGTGGGTTATATAATCGCCCGGCTTAATGCCGGCCTTGGCGGCGGGCGTATCATCAATCGGAGAGACCACCTTGACAAGCCCATCTTCCTGGGTGACTTCAATACCCAACCCGCCAAATTCACCACGGGTCTGCACCTGCATATCGCGAAAGCTATCCTCGTTTAGATAGCTTGAGTGTGGATCAAGATGTGTCAACATCCCATTGATCGCGGCCTCAATAAGCTCTTTGTCCGCCGTTTCTTCGACATAATCACTGCGCACACGCTCAAAGACATCCCCAAACAAATTCAACTGCTTATAGGTATCATTTTCGGCACTGAACGCCGACTGCGCAGCCAGCATTCCTATCAGAGTCGTTGCTGTAAAAACATACTTAATCATAACACCCTGTTTTTCTAATGGGTTATTTGTTAAATGGTGGCAATATCAGTTCCGGGTTCACCAACCTGTTATGAACACGCATTTCGATCAATAATACCTGCTGATCAGATTGCGCCCCTCCCATCCGGCCAATTGGCTCACCTGCTTCTAGCCAATCGCTCTTCTGAATGTCAATAGACCCCAGACCACTCAAGATACTGACATATTTTTGCTGGTGCTGTAAAATCACCATGTTACCATACCCTCGCAGGAAATCTGCAAACAGCACCCTGCCGGATTGTGGCGAAAAAACTAGAGAATCCTGGTCTGCCGCAATGCTGATGCTTCTGGCAGGTGCATTTGTATACACTCTTTCGCCAAACTTGGTAAGACGCTCGCCATACAATGGAGCAATCCAGCGAGTATTTTGAGATATGACGGCAATATCACCATCCTCCTGCTGCACGCGTCGTTCTGCCTGAAGTTCTTTAATTTTTACAATACTCTGTTTGCGCCTCGCTTCTATTTCCTGCAGGCGTGCAGCCGCATCAAGAAGCTGCTGCTCATCGTCACGAATACTTTTCAGGCGCTGCTGCGCATCTGCCATCGCCAGCAGGCCTGATCTGGTGATACTGTTGCGCAAGGCTTCCTGGTGCAGCCCTTCTTTTGAGAAGGTCGTCGATACCTGATAAAAAGGTGCGCGCGCATATCTGATAGAAGTACGCAGTGCGATTGCCGCGTTTGCGAGGCTCTGCTGCAGAAGCGCAACCTGAAAATTGTGATGACGCTGTACATTCTGCACCCGTTGCAAAAGTGTATACCGTTGCTGTTCAAGGCGCAGCAAGGCCGAACTTTCCAGAAGAATTTTCTGCTGCGTCTCTTCAGCATCATCACCCCACAGGCTGAAGGGCAACGCAGGCGCAGGCCAGCCCATGATTAGTACCGCCGCATAAACACAGGCTGCAATTGATCTACGCATGCGCGCCGGATAACCGCCATTTACTGAATACTGTCGGGATTTTCAGGACATCAGCGAGTCTGCGCTCGAGAAAATCTCTCGTCTCAACCTGTTCTTCGCTTGCATCCTGCAGCCAGACCAGGAGCGTTGCCCTGTACACCGCTGCCAGTAAAATGCGTTTTGTGTAATAGTTATAATCCGTACTGCTGTCTCCCGCCAGGCGCCAGATGCGATCACATACTGAAAAAATATACTGTTCTCCAGACAGCCAGTGCTGCGGCAATGCATAATAGCCGCAAGCCTGACGCACAGCATCGCGGTACGGTCGCATTGCCGCAAGTCGTGTCATGACAGCCAGACTTATTTTGTCACGCGTACGGAATGTGGGCGACACCTGCTCCAGAAAACCTTCCGCCATTCTGGCGTTGATCATCTCATGCCAGACATTGAGCACATCCGTAATGCCACCCGGAAACAGTGCATACGCCGTTCCCGGTGCCAGCTGCAGTTCAGTCTCCACCCTTGACAGGGATTCAATCCGCCAGCCATCAAAAACGGCATGCCCCAAGAACGCCTCTAAAATTGCCTGTGCCTGTTGTTCTGCGGTCATTTTGTCATCAGCGTACTATAATTTTGCAAAAAACTCTTTGCAAGATCCGGATATGAATGTATATTAGAAGACTAACTTTAATTAATTCAAGGGTTTTATTTTCCGTGCAAGTTCAAGTTCGTGATAATAATGTTGACCAGGCACTTCGTGCACTCAAGAAAAAATTACAGCGCGAGGGCGTATTTCGTGAAATGAAACTGCGCCGTCATTTTGAGAAGCCCTCTGAGCGACGCGTTCGGGAAAAATCCGAAGCCCTGCGTCGCCACCGCAAGGTCATGCGTAAGCGCCTCGAAAAAGAAGGTTTCTAGAAGGCCATAATCTGAAAAAACTGGATTGCTTCGCAATAACGGGAACCAGAATTTTACGTGTCATTGCGAGGTAGCGCGGGATTCGATGGATATGTCGATTTTGGCGATGAGGGTCTAGTGGCTAGGCTCTGTTGACAATTTAAAAAGTAGAGTTAAATCTTTCCAATAAAATTAATAATTGTTGGGAGTGCGTTATGAGCAACGAACGGCGACAGTATTTGACGGATGAGTGTTGGGCTCTGGTATCTAGGTATTTTCCTGAA
>JANMDF010000121.1:0-4571 GCA_031376145.1 Alphaproteobacteria bacterium | reverse complement strand
GTCGGTGTCTGGGTCGATACGCCGCAGGGAGAAGCAAAAATTGCCGCTATTGGTGTGCGTCTGAAACGCTGGGTGACGCTGCATGGCATTGCCATCAACCTTGATCCGGATTTGACACATTTTCAGGGGATTGTTCCCTGTGGGTTGAAAAATTTCGGCGTAACATCCATGCGGAAACTTGGATGCAGCATAGAAATGCCAGTACTGGATACAGTGCTGAAAACAACCTTCGAGCAATGTTTTGTTAAATAGGACTTACGCGAAACGAAGAGCAGGCGGCAGTAGCTGTTGTTTCATGTAATCGTCGACCAGCCCTTGTTTAAGCTGGTATCCAAACATTAGAGCACCTCTATATAACTCCTTTTTTGTTTTACCGGCGAACGCCGGTATCCAGGAAAAACAATAAGATGGACTCCGGCTTTCGCCGGAGATACGGGTTTAATAGAGGTGCCCTAATGCAAAAACTTGACAAACCCCTCTAAATTCCTTACTATAAAGTAAGGAGAAAGCAGCATGGAAAGCACCATGACCAGCAAGGGGCAAATCACCGTCCCTGTCAGCATCAGAGACCAGTTGCACCTTGCAACGGGTACTAAGTTCTTATTTTTCACGTTGGAAAATGGTGATGTGGTGATGCGCCCTAAGGTGCATAGTGTGAAAAACTTAAAATCCTTGCTGCCAAAGCCAAGCCGCGTTCTCACGGATGCAGATATTAAAACCGCCATTCAAGAGGGCTATGCGGAACGCTATGCTGACCATTGATACCAACATTCTCGCACGCTATTTCCTACAGGATGATAGCGCGCAAGCCCGTGCGGCAGAGGCATTGTTGATGGAAAAGTGCACGGAAGATAATCCCGCTTTTGTGCCAACCATTGTACTGATTGAAACGGTTTGGGTACTGCGAAAAGTGTTCACCAAGCCGCAGCTGCTGCAAATTTTGGATATCTTGCTGCGGACGAAAGAATTTCTCTTAGAGCAAGAAGATGTTGTGCGCAAAGCAGCGGATTTTTTTAAGGCAGAGGCTATAGGTTTTGCGGACTGTTTTATTGCTATGACAGCCGCACGACATAACGCCCTACCTGTTTTCACATTTGATAAAAAAGCCGCCCGTTCAGATATATTCCAGTTACTTGACGTTTGATTGATGTCAGGACTTACGCAGCGGTGTGATTTATATCACTATTCGTTTTTTCCGGCGAAAGCCGGAATCCAGAAAAAAAATAGTTCTGGATTCTGGCTTTCGCCGGAAAATCGGTAACACAGTTGTTTCGCGTAAGTCCTATTAAAAAGCATTAGTAAAATTTTAGTAAATTAGGTATTATACTGCCAGACAAGTATTTTTTCAGGTATGAGCAGCATAACCGGTATGCACGTTAAATATAGCAAAAAGCAGACGAGTCGCTCGCAGAAATGTGCAGTACGGGATCAACGTGGCATCGCCGCTACTGAAGCGGCATTACTGTTTCCGTTATTTCTGTTTATTATTCTGGGCGTGTTGGAATTTTCCATGCTGATGCTGAGATGGGTAACAGCAGAGTATGCAACGGTGCAGGTTGCACGCGAGTTATCCACCAATTTCAACAATTTTAACATTGATACTGAAGCTGCAAAATATAGCGTTGGCCTGATTGATTATACCAATACTGCCAATTGTGCCTGCATACGGGCTTTCACAAGTGTAACACAACTTAGAGCTGCTCCACCGTTAACAAGTTGTGGGGCATGCAGAAAACAGCTTGGTTCAGCTAAGAGTTACACGTTGATTGAAATTTTGTTTCGTTATGATTTTGCAACACCATTGGGTGTATTGATTAAATATTTTAATAAGTCTATTACGGGCAGGCCGCTTGCCAGTATAACTGTAAGAGCGCACACTGTATTAAATAATGAGTATGCGGCACCTCCTGCCGCTCCACCAGCTTTGTAATAATTCTGTGGGATCTATGATTAAACTTCTGAAACGTTTTTTGCATAACACAGGAGGCTCTCCTGCCATTGAAATGGCACTGGTTCTGCCTTTTTTCGTGATGGTATTTCTTACAGCTGTTGATCTCGGACGGTTGATTCTTGCACATCAGAAAGTAGGCAAGGCAGCCTTTGTTGTGGGGAGCACAGTATCAAGGCTTGGCAGCATGGAGCGCACAGCCATCAACAATATTATCACACAGACGGACAGTATATTAACCCCATTCAGTTCAGCATATGCTAGCATTGTGGTAACAGCTGTCAATAATATTGAATCTTCGGGCGGCGCAGATTTGATTATATGGAGTCATGGTGCCAGGGGAGCTAGTGGCACGACAACCTGTAATACGGTGGGGACAACCGGCTCTGCTGATTTTACAACAACATCGCCAGGTTTTACCCTGAGCACTGATGAGGCAGCATTTGTTGTGCAGATCTGTTATGCATTCGAGACACTTTTTGTACCTAGCCAACTGTTGGCAGCAGATACCACCGGGCAAATTGCAAAGTATGCAATTGTGCGTTATCGCATGTCTACAGACATACCGGCGTTATTATAAAATTCGACTTATGCGAAACAAGGATCAGTACACGTCTTTCCTTTGAGTGCTGGAATCTATTATATAGCTGGTTGCAATACTGTCTGTACCATTAACCATTTTGCGTGCCGGATTTATTCCGGCATCCATTTAAATAATGGATCCGTTACCCGGAAGAAATGACGCGGTGTGGTTGGGAATCGGCTGTAACAGCCCGACTTTCACCCAAACTGGCTTGCCAGATGATATCCCAGAGCGTTACCGCTGATAAAGGCATCTTCAACGCGTTTACCGATAAACCAGTCGCCGCATACGCCGATCTGCATACCTGGATCATAAAAATGATTACCACCCATTGGGTTTTTAACCTGGGCGCACGGCCAGAGATAGGCTTTCCATTTTTGTGGCTCAGCTCTCGGTTTGTTGAGGATGTGAAAAAAAGCGGCATTTAATTCGGATTTCACACGCTCTGGTGGCGCCTTAATATTCTCAAGGCTCCATTCCGGACTGGCAATCAGTGTCCAGCAGTTACCGGCGGCTCTACCTGGCTTGCTACTCTCATAAAAAGCATACTGTAATGTCGGCGTACCTGCCGCAATCGAATTATATACAGTATCAAGACGGTCTGGGAAAGATGCTGCCAGCACCCAGGCTGGCAAGAATTGCAACCCTAAAAAATGAGCCTTTAGTCGCTCCTGTGCGTCGCCTGTAAAAATATTGATAAGAGGTGGTAATGGTGCCGCAACAACAACCAGATCAAAAAATCCTTTATCTGTACCATTGGCCTGTACCCGCCAGCCACCCGAAATGTTGATGATGTTGCTTATGGTTGTGTTGTATTGGATATTAACATGTTTGGCGAGTACATCCATAAAACTCGACATACTGGGTGATGCAACGTACGGATATTTTTGTAAATTCAGGCCTGCGTTTTTATTATGCACATAAATCTGGCTTTGCCAGGGTTTCAATGTCTGCTGTTTGACGGCGTAATCGCAGAAATTACGGAATGTTGCTTCATTTGCGGTAAAAAATGGACAGCCGATGTCATAGCTGTACTGACTATCTTTAAGGCTTAAAACCCGTCCGCCAGGAATTTTGTGGCGTTCAAAAACAGTGACATCAAAGCCGTGCTCAATAAGTACTTTGGCGCAACGCAAGCCAGACACACCGGCACCAATAATGGCAACTTTATGGGGTTTTTTCTGATGCTGGCGTGCGCGCAGCTTGTCTGCGCAATTGGTGACAATGCGCGTATCTGGTATCCAGGTCGCAATAGGTTGTGGCATTTCAACTACTGCCAGGTCATCAAATTGATCTGTTTTTTTCTCAAAATGCGCATCAATGACCATGTCTCGATCATCAAATATTTCAAAACTTTGCAACACTTCAAAAGACAGCAGCGGATCATTTGGATTCAGACTGTATTTATTATATTGCGCCAGCATGGTCGGGATCAGCCGTTCCGTATCTTTGACGAACATGTGCATGGGTTTTAACCAGTCCTGAATGATCATTTCCGGTAATGTGCCATATTGGCGCAAGATATCCTGCAGGTTATTCCAGTGGGTGTGGTCGGTAAGTCCTTCATCAAGTTCAAGCGGTAAATAACTGTTATTTACGCCTGCAAGCTGTTCGCGCAACCAGCCGATTTTGCGATCAGGCAGGCACAGTGTGCTTTCATGCAGGGGGGTCGCATAACAGTAAGCATAGGCAAATTCACGTTTTGAATAGATATAATCTATAAAAGCCCATGCTGCGGCACTGCCGTCAATAACGAGTTCCTGTACCAGCCTGAAAGGTGATATCATACCATAGCGCAGGTATGGTGCAATGGCGGCATAACTGTGTTGCAGGATGTTGGCCTTGACATGCGGATATTGATTGGTGACGGCAGGTAGCAGTTGTCGCCAGACGCTGTATCCTGCTTTTGTACCGCCAGCACGATCCCGGATCGGTGCAACATTAAAATCGACGGGTTTGAAAACCAGATAGGCAGCTATATCCAGATCCTGAATAGGAATGGGTGTTAGTGGCAGCTCGCGGGGTTGATAGGGTTGTTCC
>JANMDF010000071.1:0-5314 GCA_031376145.1 Alphaproteobacteria bacterium | reverse complement strand
GTCGGCGGGGGGCAGATCCAGATCCAGCAGGTCCTGGCGCCGTGTCAGGAGCAGCGCGGCGGGCGGGGCGCAGAGGCGCTCCCGTTGTTAGATGATGTTGGCGATGTACTCGCAGCCGTAGGCCTCGAAGCTCAGGGCGTCCTGCAGGGCCCGGTCCACCTTCTGTGGGCCGTAAAGTTCGCTGAGAGCGACGATTTTCTGGATGTGGTGCACAGCTTTCGCATTGATGAGAAAGACCTGAGTCTGGCACGCAATGAAGTCGGTGTACTGGTGGATACCACACCATTACAACTGGAAGCGGATTATCTGTTCTTAGGGCAGGATCGTACCACGTTGCTGGAAGAACGCGAGGAAGCCTCAACCCAGCTTTCCTGGCTACTGGATGATAACTGGGTATGGGCAGGCCAAGTGGTGCGCGATCTGAAAGAAGACACCATGCGCTATACCGGCACCAGCCTGACCTATTACACGGATTGTCTGGGCATCAGTTTTCTGTTTCAGCGCAACTATACCGACAGCCCCGATGCCAGTAATGAAAACATCTTTATGGTGCGCCTTGACCTCAAGCACCTTGGCCAGAATAATCTGCGCGATTACCTCACCAACCGCAATCGCTTAACCGGTCGGGCGCGGGATGCTTCGGTGATGGAGCGGTAGAGAACACCCATTGATTTCGGTGACGCTAAAATAAACCTATAGTGTAAAATTATATATTTATGTTATCGTAAAAAGATGTATTTTGATAACTTTATTATTATGTGCCTTGCACAAAAAGACGGGATTAATACAGAGCGTACCCATTCCTGGATCATGACAACGCGCAGTGTTATGAAAGGTTGTGCAAATCCTGATCCTAAGAAAATACATTTTTTTGATAAATCGCGTACGCAACTTGCGTGCGCTATAGATAGTCTTAAGCCTGAGCTTCCTGATAGCACTACAACCACAGACAGCTTGGATTGCACTACGTACACACCTTCAGGAATGTTGACAAAGGGTGTTATAAAAGACGCCCTGTGGGGATATCCCGCGGGTCATTTCATCGCATACCCCATAAGCAAAGACTCGGCTGCAAAAATTGATGCGACTATTGATGCCTATCATGCCAGCTACGCACAGGAAAAGAATACTGGTACTGTCAGTTATGCAGCAGCAGAAAACGATGTCGTTGTCCCCCCCTATTTTGCCAGCAAAACACTTTATGAACCATACGTTGTGCGGCAGACCTTTGATAACGATGTGCCCCTGTATTCTGTTACTGCCCAGCGGTGCATGACTTTTTCGGAACAACTACTTAAATCGGCGTTAAATAATAGAGCCCCCCTCAACCAAAGCCTTAATATTGACACGTCATCTGCCATAAGCCCGTTAGATCTTATACAAAAAATCGAGGATGTGCTGAAAATTTCAACAACAATGTCTTATCAGGACAACGACAAAAACATCATCACCTACGCCATGTTGCCCGATGCAGCAGTAGTCGGATCTGTTGCAACAACGGGGACTTATGAATATATGACCACTGATCAGATTCGTGAGCAGGCAATTATAAATTTTTTCAGACATTACGCCCTCAAAGATGTCTGAGTAATGTGGTGTAGCCGTTGTATTTTGCATGATACTGCGCATACTCCCTGAAAGGGGGCGGGGTGAGGGTCAATAATACAATTATGCCTCAACACACAGGGGGTTAGCATGTACATTCTTGTTTCCGGATAACAGGCTCATCTTCCAAGGCATAGCCTCGGATCCGCCTATGTTTCCGGAAAGACGGAGAGACGTGATAGGTGGTAAGTACTATTTTTTCAAAACATCTGCCAGTTCTTTAAACGGTGTTTTGCGTGGTGTGTTGTCCTGCTGAATAATCCCGGTTTGCTGCAGTTCTAAGGGTAAAGCCGCATCCGGGAGTCGTGGAAACGGTGCTACCACCAGTGCCAGTGACTGAATCAATAATTCTACCAGATCTATGCTGTCGCCGGTCAGTTCTTCAAAGACCATCTGATCATCAAGCGAGGCCTCGGCCTCAACCTCTGCCAGCCTTGCGGGCGGTAGAAAAATCGTGGTCAGGGTCTCGTTGATCTGTTGATGCATAGGCTGCAGGCTGATGATACAGTGCTGTTCAATCGTTGCCTGCACCGTTAGATGCGCCTCAATACCACCTTTTATTTCGGCATGGCCAATTTCCCAGGCGCACGACAGATCCCGTAACGCCGTAATATCAAGACGTTCCACAACATGTTGCAGCTGCCCCGCATCTAGCACCAGTGTGCCCTGCAACGGGGTATCCGGCAGGTTTTCAATACTGATGAACGTGGGGCGTGATTTTACAGAAGACATGCATCCATTATTACGCACAAAAACGGTGTCGGCAACGGGTTTTTACCACTATAGGAACCTCTGCAAAAAAAAGGGGGGGTAATGTCATTCTGAGCCCTTACAGGACAGGCTCCGCGAAGAATCTCAATAATACAAAGAGATCCTTCACGGAGCCTGCCCCGTACTTGATACGGGGGTCAGAGCCTGTCCTGAGCGCAGCGAAGGAATGACAGGGGGCTTTTGCAGAGGTTCCTATAGACATAACACTATAAAACTGCACCACGATTCTACGCTGCCGGACGATGGACCCCAGCCTTCGCTGGGGATTCGATAGGTTTTGCAGCATCTTCTTGCGAATCCCCAGCGAAGGCTGGGGTCTATCCTGCTGCGTTTACAGTGTGAGACCACTACCGTTGCGCCGTAATCTCCAGGACACGTTCCGCCAGAGCCTCAACCTGCTGCATAATAGTCGGGATCGCCATGTTGGTCGGCTGCAGATGCCCTGCGAAGATTGCCTGTCCACTACGCGGAACACCAACAACAGAAAGCAGCGGAGAAGCATTGCCTTCCTGATCAATTAACGCCCCATCATCTGTAACACGCACACCACCGGCGGGGTGCGGCACGGCCATGCCTTTGTTGATCAGGTTCCGCCACAATGGGTCTGTCGTGTTGTTGTAATCCTGATTATACCCCAGGGCACTGATGACATAATCAAAATTGCCGAAACCTCGAGATGTATTACCATTGGGTAGACGCATTGTGTAGGCTACACTGATACCAACTTCTTCAGGCAACATATCGGTAATGGTCGCTGGCCACACCTGCAGCCTGCCGCTCGTCTGCAAGTCATCAATAAGATCACCAGCCGCCGGAGCCATACTGATACGTCTGGTTGCAATCAGGCTCTGATGTTCTTTAAGGGCAGCCGCGATTTCCTCTTCCGTAACGCCATGTGCCTGCAGATTTTGAATAACCTCGGGAATGCCTCGTTCCCAGGCCGCCAGAATACTTTCCGGCGCATGCCGGCTTTGCCGTGTCAGCTGTTTGTATTCCTGAACAATCCCCAGTTTTAATACCTCAAGACTGGTAGCCTGTAGAAATTCCGGTTCAGGTATAGAGCCAAAGTTGAAACCCGGGTAACCAGTCCGATACGCCGCATGCATATGCCCGTGCCGGGAAATGGCAACAATGGGTGGTGTATCGGCACGGAAACCAGTCCGGTCTGCCAGTGTCTGTATCGCATCAACCGCACGCATCCCCGTTCCCACGATCAATACTGAATCTGTAACGGGAATGTGCCGGATCGCATCCCGGGCACCAGGTGCATATATATCGTCAATGAATCTTGGATCCCCCTTGATGCTGCTAAAAAAGGGTGGATTGTGCAGAAGGCGATGGCCAGTGGCCAGCACCGCATGGGTGACATCCCTGTGATCACCCTGCTGCATGATCAACCGTACCGGTTGTTCCGCATCCGGCACAATCTCAATGTCTTCTACCGTCCCTGTGATCTGCAGATCCTGGGGATCAAGGTGCTGCTGTGCGCATATCTGTGCAAACTGATCTTGAACATATGCCTGAATTGTCGGGCGCGGCACACCCCTTTGAAGCGCGTTGCGTAACCATTGCTCGAGCGGCTGCGGAAAAACCGAAGATGGTGTCATCCGGTGAGGCGGCAGATTGGCCAAATACTGCTGGTTACCCCCAGCATTGAAAGCAACACCGCCATACTGCTGTGCGGGCTTTTCTTCGACGATATGCACGGTAACACCAGATACAGCGGCTTACCATGCCGCCATAATTTCTGCCGCTGCAGCATAGCCGCTCACCCCGCCACCAACGATACCAACCTCTTTTGCCGCCGGCGCCGGTACTGATTGTCGTACTGCCGCTACCTGTTCTGGAGCAATCCTTTGCAATATATTCAATGTTCCGTTTACATTGTGCATGGCTGTCACTCTTTCTTGTGACTCAGGAGCTTCCCGCAGTGCCTGATTATACGCAGCAGGCAGAACCCCGGCGATTGCTGCTGTCAGCATCCTCAAAGGGACTGAGTTGCTGTTAAGGCGCACAGTAGATAAAGCGTCATTGTTATCCAGCGTATATGCCTGTAACAGCTGCAACGGTTGATCCTGATATTTTTCCTGCAATTTTTTCAGCAATAATTGCAAAGTAGGAGTATCATCCATATTGCGCGCGTATACGGTCAGTGGCGAGCGCGTTCCGTCGCGACCCTCGCGCTTGTCCGGATCAGCACCAATATCAAGCAAAAAAACTGCACACTCTGCCTGTGTTCCTACGAGTGCCGAAGTCAGTGCTCCCCAACCCTGTCTATCTAAAGCTTCAAGATTAATCTGATGCGGGTTATCCGTCCCCCACAGTTCTTGCAACCTTGCCAGGTTCCCATTTTCTGCAGCGTTAATAAATTCCCGTTCTTTATCCGTGGCCATAATGCGTCCTGCTTTTTCATTGGGTATGTACCCGAACATAAAAACATATCCGGCAAGAACGGGATGTGATGAAAATCACTACTGGTGGAATATATACCAAGCCGATTTAAAAGTTGTTTTTTGGCTGGATTGCTTCGGCTTACGCCTCGCAATGACATACTCGTCTGTCATTGCGAGACCCGCCTTAAGCAGGCATAGCCTGCCAGGCGGGGCGTGGCAATCCAGACTTTTAAAACGTCTTGTTCCGGCATCCATTAAGTAACAAGGCATTATAAATGCTTTATTTAAATGGACTCCGGCACAAGGCCGGAGTGACGCGGTATTGTTGCAAGTATGCAGCGAATATTCCAACACACCAAAAGCCGGAAGTCAGAAAATTACTGACTTCCGGCTTCTGTTTTCAGGTTTCTGTTCTTTAAGCGACCGCTTTATTGCCATTCACACCGGCGCGCATGGCCTTGGCAGCACCCACCATGTTTTTCAGGGCTGGCTTGACTTCATCCCATTTGCGGGTTTTGAGGCCGCAATCCGGGTTAACCCAGATC
>JANMDF010000065.1:0-7583 GCA_031376145.1 Alphaproteobacteria bacterium | reverse complement strand
GGCCTGGTGCAGTATTTCTTCTTCAATCACACCGATTTCATAGCCTTCCGGCGCAACGGTGCTGAAAATATCTTTGACGGACGCCAGGTACTGCTGTGCATTCTCACGCACCCCCAGTTTCTGGAGGTACTGATCCAGCAGGCGTTCGTTGTAATTCTGATCTTTTGGCTTTTCCAGCTCTGAGATGTAATTCGGGCGAATACAGGCCATAATCAATAATCCTTTTTTACAGTTTCAGGGACAAGCCTTTACTGGTCTGACGCGCCTGTTCAACAGCCGCCGTCATCGTCTGCGCACACAGGTGACCCAGGTGATCCATGTCAATATTGCGTAACCGTTCAATCTGACGGCGCCGCGCATTACGGAAATACACCGGTACCGGCACAAACACCGGTGAGCGGAAGATATGGCCACTGTAGTCTACTTCATAACCCCGTACGCGCAGTTCAACCAGAACCTCAACCAGTGCGGATTCGTACATGCTGATCGTTTCACTGCTGTATCCCTGCTCACGCAACTTGCGGATTTTATTCAGGGTTGCCGTGCAGTAATGGCGGTTCTCGTCTGTGCTGCTGCACACCAGGTGAAACCGAAGATCTTCCAGCGCATCAACGCTTCTATCCCGCAGGCACATTACGAAATGTTCTTCTTCATCACGAAACAGCATTCTGACAATCCCCAAAAGTTAATTTTTTGTTAATGCAATTTATAATGTGATACTAATCAATTATTGCATCCATGTAAACAAAATATTTACATACTTTTTTAACTTTTTGTGACTTTCATCACTAATTGCTGTTTATTCATGGTAAATCCGCTGGCTACCCAGGACTGTCTGGCATTGTCCAGCGCTGCACCAAGAGCCGTACCGGGTTCAAAACCCGCATCCAACAGATCCCTACCAGTCAATGGAAAGGCTACAGCCTTCAAGCGTGTCGCTTCTGCACGCCAATCCGCAACCGTTTGATCATCAAGCTTTTTGAGGGCAGCGTACAGTGCCAGGCCGTCGCGGTAATCTTCTGCTGTCCATTGATCAATCCAGTGATAGCGTACCCTTGCATCCTGCAGGTTTGGCAGTGCCGTCTGCCACGTCGCCATGGCCAGCAGATACGTTGTGTCACGGCGTGATAAACACCAGGCATTGCTGACGTGCAGAGCCGCTGATGCATTCATATCGGTATGATACAGCAACCGCAGCCAAGGAGCATCCCCCCCCAGGCACATCAATGGAGCGAGCGGACGTAATATCGCAACGGTATCAAGGCCGATATACTGCCAGATCCCACTCTGATGCAGTAATACAAGGGCAGCATCGGGGCTCGGTGCTATCAACAGGCGGCGCATCTCATGCTGAATACGTTCACCAGATAGCTGTTGCAATCCTTCTGCCATAGACGCACAGGCGGCCAGTGCGGCCACATCGGGTGCGGTGCGCTGATACCAGGCATAAAAGCGAAAATAACGCAGAATACGCAGATAATCTTCCCGAATACGGGCAAGGGGATCCCCGATAAACACCACCCTGCCCTGCTGCACATCCTGCAGTCCACCCAGTGGATCCAGAATATTCCCCTCAATATCGGCATACAGAGCATTCATGGTAAAATCCCGCCGCGCCGCATCCAGCGTCCAATCATCGGTATAAGCAACGGTGGCACGCCGGCCATCTGTTGCGACATCCTGTCGCAATGTGGTAATTTCCACCTGGCGATCAGCCAGAACCGCCGTCACTGTTCCATGCTGCAATCCCGTGGGTAGCACTTTCATGTCAGCCGCCTGTAACCGCTGCATCACGTCATGCGCCGGTAATGTAGTGGCCATGTCTATATCAGCAACATCCCTGCCCAGAATGGCATCACGCACACAACCCCCGGCAAAAAGGGTCTTAGCCGATGTTGCGTTCAACAGCGCATAAAGATGCTGCACACTGGCCGTATGCAGCCAGTGTGCATCAATACGCATCACAGGACATCTCCGGTATACGCGATATAAAACAGTCCCGTCATCAGCAGTATGGTAGCCGATCCGGCTACCCAGAGCCAGGGAACCCGCTGCCAGAAGGTTGTTGGAACGTCCTCAACCGCCCGTCTTTTCTCATGCCGGAACGCGTCTATAACAGCAAACACCGCCAGCGGAAACGCGATCACCAGAAAGATGAATAAAAATCGCTGCATGGATACTCCTTCAGATGCTGCTGCAGCGCCTCCAATGCCGCCGGAATTTCAGCGAGGTTTAATTTATATAGATGAAAATTCTCAACCCCGCCAGCCTTCAGACGCTGACACAGATCAACCGCAATGCCCATCGCCAGACATTGTTGAACAGCAGCATCCGTTGTCTGTGCAAGCATGGCCGGAATGGCCGATGGGATACTGGTATTACAGGCCGCCGCAAACCGTTTTACCTGCTCCAGATTATAAATCGGCAGAATACCGGGAATTAATGGTATGGTAACACCCGCCGCCACTACCTTATCACGAAACCGCAGGAAAATATCCGCATCAAAGAAGAACTGGGTCAGCAATTGATCTGCACCGGCATCAACCTTTGCCTTTAATGCGTCAATATCTGCATCAAGCGTTGCCGCCTGCGGATGTTTTTCCGGATAGGCTGCCGCACTTATATACATATCAGGATAACGGCTTTTAATACCGGCAATCAGATCGCTGGAATAGGCATAACCTTGCGCATGTGGCACATACACAGCCGTCATGTCACCGGGTGGGTCACCCCGCAACGCAACAATATGGCGAATACCAGCCTGCCAGTATTCATCGATCAACACATCAATATCGGCACGGCTGGCACCGGCGCACGTCAAATGCGCTGCTGGTTTCAGGCTGGTTTCCTGTGCAATGCGCTGCACCAGTTGAAAGGTTTTATCCCGGGTTGTGCCACCCGCCCCGAATGTTACGGAAACAAAAGATGGATTATATGCAGCCAAGGTCTGAATGACCTGCCACAGCTTCGCATCGGATTCAGGGGTTTTTGGCGGAAAAAATTCAAAAGAAAAATGCATAATGCCAACGAAATGTTCAATATACCCCAGCTTCTTCAAGAAATATTTGTATTATGAAAAACCATCTCCGCCTTATGTTACCTGAAAAGCACGTTTATTGAGATTTTAGGCGCTATATGGAAACATTTACGATTTAAGATTATTGTCATGCTATATGTCTTGCATTCAATTTCTGGCCAGGAGTCTACCGTGTCGCGTTGTTTACCATTGATTGCCGTGCTGGCTCTGCTGTCCGGCTGCGCATCCTCTGCACAGAATGATCCCCTGGAACCGGTAAACCGGGCTGTATTCTCCTTTAACCTGGCCTTTGATGATTATGTGCTGGAGCCAGTGGCAAAGGGGTACCGCAACACATTACCACAGCCGGTGCAGGTTGGTATTCGTAATGCCGTACAGAATCTACGTGAACCCAGAACAGCAATCAACGCACTCCTGCAAGGGAATCTTAAGCTGTTTGGTGACAGTCTGACACGCTTTCTGATCAACAGCACTTTTGGCATCGTCGGTATTTTTGATGTTGCCGGCAGTGAAGGGGTTACCGGTGGGGATGAAGATTTCGGCCAGACACTGGGCGTCTGGGGTGTATCATCCGGCCCCTACCTGATGCTGCCGCTGCTGGGGCCAAGTGACCCAAGAGATCTGACGGGGCGCATTGCCGATACCTACGGCCTGGATCCTGTTGATATCGCTGCCACGAACAATGATCTGCAAACGCCATTTTATGTACAGAAGGGTCTGTACATTATTGACAAACGTGCCCGTAATCTGGAATCGTTTGATGCGATCAAGCAGAACTCTGTTGATCTGTATGCGAAAGTGCGCAGCCTGTACGCACAACAGCGCGATGCCGCCATTGCAAACGGTGCCGTATCCGCTGCTGAACGGGATGCAGCGGATCGTGAATTTGATGAATATTTTGCAAAACCGGCCAACTGAGATACTATGCGATACTTATTTTTTTGCTTAACCTGGCTTATATTTTTCAGTCCAATCAATGTACAGGCAGCAGATACTGATGTCACTGCGCAGGGGCGTGTGTTTATTGACAGCCTAGCAAAACGTGCCATTGGTCAGCTGGGTGACAAGACTGTTGCACGCAGTATCCGCGAGACACGCTTTCGTACACTGCTGGAAGAAAATTTTGATATACCCAACATCGCCCGTTTTGTGCTTGGCCCCCCATGGCGTGAGGCCACACCCGCGCAGCAGCAGGAATTTACCAAGCTGTTTAACGAAATGGTGGTTGGCCTGTACATGGCAAAAATGGATCAGTATCAGGGGCAGACCCTGAAAACCACGGGTGCCCGCAGCGCAGCAGGCGGGCGGTTTGTGATGGTCAGTTCCCAGGTATATGATCCATTGGTGGCCAACCTCGTCAATGTTGTCTGGCGTCTGGTCAATCAAGGTTCCGGTAAATTTAAAGTTGCAGATGTGACTGTGGAAAACATCAGCATGAGCCTGTCGCAACGCGCGGAATTCACCGAAGTGCTCGAAAAGAATGGTGGAAAAATTGAAGCCCTGCTCGCAGAAATGCGCCTGAAAAAACCCCTGAGCGGCGGAGCCTTCTTCAAAGCCACCAGTGTTGATAAGAATTGACTTGCACTGTGCGACCTTATCTTTGATATAGGCTTCCACAAGCAATACTGTGAACTGTAGTTCACCGTTAAAACCCGATGAATATCATGACAGGTGGCCGCCCGCACGCATTAGCGTGCAAAACAAAAGACGCGAGGCCACGTGTCAACAGAGTGTTATTACGGACAGGTGGCCGAGTGGTTGAAGGCGCACGCCTGGAAAGTGTGTATAGGGGAAACTCTATCGCGGGTTCGAATCCCGCCCTGTCCGCCATATTGCCCCTGTTGAACCTTCTCTCGATTTTTGATGCTGTCAGCTGAAGCCCAGTTTATGGGCGGCTTCGGCGCGTGGGCTGTGCACTTGGGGGTTGCGGGTGTTTTGCGCGGCGGCGCGTTATGCTTCTCTCTGTGCGGGGATATTCTCTGAAAGCTGTGCACTTCGTAAAGTCGGTATTCAGCCCTGAACAGGGCAGATTTGCTTTATTTTCATAGTGAGTATTTTGTGGTTGTTCAGCGCAGGGGCATAAATGCGAAGGGCTTCAGAGAGCCGAGAACCCACAGGGATTGCCTGCCCCCCTCATCGCCCGCATATTGCGTCTTGCCGCCTTTCAAAACCCAGAATTTTACCGCGCACAAGCCATGCGCATGCCTACCTTTGACAAGCCTCGCATTATTGCCTGCGCTGAACTGTTCCCTCTGCATCTTGGCCTGCCGCGTGGCTGCATGGATGAATTGCGGGAACTACTTCATGAGCACAAGATCACATTGGTTATTGACGATAAACGCAGCACTGGCAAGCCGTTGGCGGTGCGTTTTGCGGGAACACTGTATCCTGAACAAAAAGCAGCCGTAAAAGCTCTAACCGCCCACGACATCGGGATTCTGGCGGCAACAACCGCTTTTGGCAAAACCGTTGTTGCTGCCCAGATGATCGCCAAACGCAAGCGCAACACGCTGATTTTGGTACACCGAAAACAACTCCAGGAACAATGGCGCGAACGCCTGCAAACGTTTCTGGATGTGGATGCTAAAATCATTGGCAGCATCGGCGGCGGCAAGCGCAAACCCACCGGTAAAATTGACATTGCCTTACTGCAAAGCCTGACACGCCAGCAAACCGTGGATGATATTGTGGCAAACTACGGCCATGTGATTGTTGATGAATGTCATCACCTTGCCGCCGTCAGCTTTGAAGCCATTATGCGTGCCGCCAAGGCAAAATATGTGCTGGGACTTTCCGCCACAGTGGCGCGCAAAGACGGTCATCATCCCATCATCCTCATGCAATGCGGCCCGGTGCGCTATCATGTGGATGCCAAAAAGCAGGCCGCCGTGCGCCCGTTTCATCATCGTTTGATCTGGCGGGATACAGCGTTTCAGATGCCGCCCGATCCATTTCGCACAGAACGTTTGACGATTAAGGAGATGTACGCCGCGCTCACCCACGATACGCCGCGTAATGACATGATTGTGCGCGACATCCGGCAGGTGCTCAGCGAGGGGCGAAAGCCACTGGTACTTACGGAGCGCAAGGAACATATCGCAATTTTGGCAGAAAAGCTGGCGGATTGCGGTGTGCCGGTATTTTTGCTGCATGGCGGTCTCAGTGCCAAGGAACGCCGGATTGAGCTGGCTCGGCTTGCAGCGTTGCCTGCAGGATCGCCACGCTTACTCATCGCCACGGGCCGTTATATTGGCGAAGGGTTTGATGCGCCAGAACTGGACACGCTATTTTTGGCGTTACCGATTTCGTGGAAAGGCACGCTGGCGCAATATGCAGGGCGTTTGCACCGTCTCCACCCCGATAAAACCGAAGTGCGGGTGTATGAGTACCGCGATAGCAACATCGTCATGCTGGCCAGCATGGCGGAAAAGAGGCTGGGGGGGTATCGGGCAATGGGGTATGAAGAAGGCGCGTTGATATGAGCGCAGAAAAGAAATCGCAACCGCTGTTTGGCACAGAGTACCCCTATGTAGACAAATGGGTGCAGGGTGATGGTTGGATTGAAATTGGCTATGACTACAATACCAAGCCTTTCATTCGGGTGTTGGATGAAGGTGGCATGATATGGTCTGGGCGTGCACACTACACCTCTGTTGATGAGGCACTTGCAGAAGCAAATTGCGCTATTGGGGAGTGGCTGGAGAATAATTGAATAGGCTCCCACCTACCTTACTGGACAGGGCTATATGCAGAACAAGCAGCGGTATTCCAGAGGTTAGGAATGCAGGGTAACGGTGCGAAACGTCAGACTCACCCGCCGCCCACGCTGTATTTTAACACCATCCACCACATCGCTTTTGCGCTTGGCAATGCCGTGTTGCCAGTAATAGCGGGCATCGCTTTGCAACAGCAACAAACTGCGCGAGGGGAGAAACAAGCTGGTTTTCTGCGCTGTTTGACTGTGGGTAAAATCCATCAGGCAGCCGCTGCCAAGGGTGAGGGAGGCTATTGTGCCGCCAAAACAGGGGATACAATCCACATGCGGGGCAATGCCTTGGCCGGGCTGGTAGTCGTTCACAATAACCTGATCTGGCACCTGATCCGGTGGGCTTGCAAAGAGTCCCTCACAGTGCAGGCGCATTGCCAGTGGTTGCAGCCAGTCGGGCAACACACCCAGATACAAATCCGCCGTCACCTGCCGCGCTGTGTAATCATAGCGGTAGCCATAATGCTGCACCCGCCGCTGTAAATCAGCGAGCCATGGCTGCTGGTCGATGACTGGCAGCAGTTCCCGTTCTTCTGCTCGCGTGATGAAGTCTGGCAGCAGCGACAGTCTGAGAACGTCTACCGGTTTTGTATCCGGTGACCGTGCAAATTCTGAAAACCCGGGAAGAAATGCATTGGCGCTCATTTTCAAGTTCACGCTATTCGCGCCAGTTTATCATGGCAGGGCTGCTCATCAGCGAAATAATGCTGATCAGCGGTGGAGGTACACAGGCGGCTCTGTTCAAACGCCTCAATATCCGCAAGGCGGTACCGTACCCTG
>JANMDF010000051.1:0-26580 GCA_031376145.1 Alphaproteobacteria bacterium | reverse complement strand
ATCGGACGGATCTCAACAGTGGTACGGCCATCAATGCGTTGGCCGGTTTCCAGAATGGCACCGCGCACGATATCGCTTTCAAGATGTTTAAATGCTTCACCCGCTTTCAGTTTATGGATAGCATCCAGTTCGCCGAGTGCCGCCATGGCTGTTGCTTTAACAGCATCAATTTTATCGCGGCGGGCGGATTTTTCCCGCAATGCATACGCTTCACGCAGGCCTTTTTCAGCAGATTTATTCAGTTTTTTGAGAAGATCAGCAGGGAGCTTGTCAGCATTAGGATCAAAGTCCCAAGGTTCCTTGGCACAGGTTTCTGCCAGTTGGATAATGGCATTAATGACTGGCTGAAAACCTTTGTGACCAAAGGTTACGGCACTGAGCATGATTTCTTCGGACAGTTCTTTGGCTTCAGATTCCACCATCAAGACGCCTTCCTGCGTACCGGCTACAACCAGTTCCAGATCAGAAGACGCAATTTCACTGTTGGTGGGGTTCAGGATAAACGCACCATCAATATAGCCAACTTTTGCAGCCGCTACTGGGCCCATAAATGGGAGGCCTGAAAGTGTCAGAGCTGCAGAAGTTCCGACCATGGCAGCAATATCGGCATCCGTTTCCGTATCAAAACTGAGTACGGTGCAGATCACCTGGGTTTCATTCTTGAAGCCAGGCACAAACAGTGGGCGGATCGGACGGTCAATGAGACGGGAGATCAACACTTCTTTTTCCGAAGGCTTGCCTTCACGTTTGAAAAAGCCACCAGGAATACGACCGGCAGCAAAGGTTTTCTCCTGGTAATGGACACTCAAAGGAAAGAAATCTACATCTGGCTTGGCGGTTTTGGCGGCAACAACGGTGCACAACACCGTGGTATCTCCATAGCTTACCATCACGGCTGCATCAGCCTGACGGGCGATTTTGCCGGTTTCCAGCACCAGCGTGCGGCCAGCCCATTCAATTTCTTTGCGGAAAACTTTAAACATTTATATTCTTTCTGTGTGAAAAAGTTAAGGGGACGCCCCATGGCATCCCCAGTATTCTGTTAGTAGCGTAGACCCAGTTTTTTGATAATAACGTCATAACGTTTCTTATCTTTGGCCTTGAGGTAGTCCAGCATCTGCCGACGACGTCCCACCATTTTGAGCAAACCGCGCCGGGAGGCGTTGTCTTTTTTGTGGGTGTTCAGGTGACCAGTCAGTTCCTGAATACGGGCGGTCAGAATGGCAACCTGTACTTCCGGAGAACCGGTATCATTAGCAGCGCGGGCATGTTGTTTAACAATTTCCGCTTTGGCGGTTGTGGTCATCGACATCGGGATACTCCTGTTGTTGAGGGATAAGGACGCGCTGTGGTTGAAATACACCGGCTGTCAACGCACCAAAGGCAACAAGATCGTTGTCCTGATGCACGTACACAACCGGCTGGTTATCCACAGCACCCGCCAGCACCATGCTTTTCCCCATACGCACAGCCGTGCTTTGCTCTTGGGTTATGGCAATGGCCGGGATGTCGTCCAGCACAGCCGATACCGGTTGCAAAACCGCTGTTAACGGGGTGGACGCTAGGGTTTCCAGGCTGTATGCAGACATAAGATCTGCACGACCCACCCGCGTCCGGCGGAGGCGCACTATATGCGCGATTGTGCCAAGACGTAAAGCAATATCTTGTGCTAACACACGGACATAGGTTCCCTTGGAACAGGTGGCGCGGAAACTGGCGTGATCAATGTCTTCAGCGGTGATTAAGGATATGGCATGAATGGTGATCTGCCGTGCTTGCAGGATTGGCGTCTCACCAGATCTGGCCAGATCGCAGGCGCGTTTACCATTAACCTTCAGGGCGGAATATACCGGTGGCAGCTGCGCTTGTATGCCTAGGAAGCTGGGCAGGATATTCTGTATATCCTGCAGGGCAGGGCGGTGGGGATGCGTTGCGGTAATAACACCTTCTCTGTCCAGGGTGTCCGTTGCTTCGCCCCAGCGTACGGTGAATTCATACTCTTTATCAGCATCCATGCAATAAGGCACGGTTTTGGTTGCTTCCCCCAGTGCCAGCGGCAGTACGCCGGTGGCCAGGGGATCCAGCGGGCCAGCATGGCCGATTTTCTGGGGGTGGTACAGGCGTTTGATGGCAGCCACCGCCTGTGCCGACGTCATGCCCATGGGCTTGTCGAGGAAAATCCAGCCGTGAATGGGGTGACCGCGTTTTTTCATGATATACCTATACCGCTCGCGTCTGAAGATGATAAAAACGATTTCTCGCGAGCGGCAAGCCCGCGCGGCGTTTGAACGTTACATTGCATATTTTTTATGTGCAATAGTTATAGATGGGACATTTCCAGAAAGGTGGCGGGGGTCAGGATGGGGATGTGATGAAAGGGGTGCAGATTCAGCAGGTCAGCATCGCCCGTCACAAGAGCGGTTGCATTGCCCGCAAGAGCAAGCTCCAGGAACTTATTATCTTTTGGATCGCGGCAGATGGTAATTTGGTGTGCACTGGTATCAATCGGCATGCCAGCGTAGCTGAAATCATCAACAAATTTTACGACCTCCTGCAAAAGAATGAAACGCCTGAATTTTGGTCTGTACAATACATCTCTAAGTTCATCCAATGTTGCCGTGCTGTATAGTACGATGCCGACATTAAGTGCCGCTGATACGCTGCAAGCAGGCGTTGAATGTGGTTGAAGTAAGGCACTTACCAGTACATTGGTATCAATAACAAATCTTGCGGACATCAGTCAGCGAGCAGTTTTTCTAGCATATCTGCTGTTAGACCGCGCTCTTCCGCCTTTTTACCAAGATCTTTCATGGTCTGTTGCAAACGTGCGTTTTTCATCTGCTGCCAGATTTCATAATCCCGCATAGACAATACGGCGACACAGTCGCGTCCATGCCGCTGCACAACAACCGGCGTACGTTGCGCCGTATCCAGGAGGAGACCAAAATTGTTTTGCGCATCTTTGGAAGACATGATTTCAGGCATAAAAAAAACCACTATAGCTATAATAACTACTATAGCAATAACAGCTACTTTGCACAAGTGCTTACTGCAAATCCCGCGCTACTTCTGGCTTGCGCAGCAGGGCATCAATACGGGCGGCTTCGATGAAGCTGTCATCGGGCAGGAAGCGGAGGGCAGGGGTGTAGCGCAAGGTGATATTGCGTGCCACGGCATGGCGTAAGGCTGGGGCTTGGGTGCGCAGAAACGGTTTCAATCCTGCCATTTCCTGTTGCCCCAGCGGGGTGTAAAACACCGTAGCGGTTTTCAAATCCGGCGTCATGCGCACTTCGGTAATGGTCAGTTTGACGCTGTTGCCAGTCGCATCCAGCACATCGCCGCGTTCAAAGGTTGCCGCCAGAATATGGCGAATCTCTTCGCCCACGCGGAGTTGGCGGGGGGATGTGCCAGTATTTTTATTTTTTTTTATGCCAACCATATGATTACCTGAACTTACAACGTCCGTGCAACCTCCTGCACTTCAAAGCACTCAATCACATCTCCTTCGCGCATGTCATGATAGTTTTCAAAGGCCATGCCGCATTCCAGGTTATTGGCTACTTCTTTAACTTCATCCTTGAGGCGTTTCAGGGTTTTGAGTTTGCCCTCATGAATCACCACGTTATCACGCAGCAGGCGGACACCACAGCCGCGCTTAATGACCCCTTCGGTGACAAAGCAACCGGCGACCTTGCCAACCTTGGTAATATCAAAGATCTGACGAATCTGGGCATAGCCAAGGAACGTCTCGCGGCGTTCGGGTGACAGCAGGCCGGACAGCATGGCTTTGACATCATCAATCACATTGTAAATGATCGAGTAATAGCGAATGTCGATTTTATCGCGTTTCGCCATATCGCGTGCCTGGGGATTGGCACGGACGTTAAAGCCAATGACCAGGGCATTACTGGCGCGTGCCAGGGCGATATCAGATTCCGTGATACTGCCGACGCCCTTATGCAGGACGCGCACGGCAACTTCATCATTTTCCATTTTAGCAAGGCTGTGGGCAATGGCTTCCAATGAGCCATGCACATCGGTTTTAATCACCACCGCCTGTTCTTTTTTCACCCCTTCGGCGATTTTGGCAAACATCTGCTCCATGGTGCCACCGGCGGATGCGCCAGGCTTGTTTTTATCACGCAGAATACGGGTACGATAGTCGGTAATCTGGCGTGCTTTGTTTTCATTTTCCACCACAATGAAATCATCACCAGCCACCGGCGTGCCGTTCAAACCCAGGACTTCCACCGGCGTACCAGGTGTTGCCAGATCAATTTTCTGGCCATGATCATCAATCATGGCGCGTACACGACCCCATTCTGCCCCGCACACAAACACATCACCGATTTTCAGCGTGCCGCGTTGCACCAGGACGGTGGCAACAGAACCACGTCCCACATCCAATTGCGCTTCCACCACCGCACCTTCAGCGGTGCGGTTGGGGTTGGCGCGCAGGTTCAGGATTTCCGCCTGCAGCAGAATACTTTCCACCAGTTTATCCAGGTTCAGTTTCTGTTTGGCCGAAACTTCAACGCACAGGACATCGCCGCCCATGTCTTCCACGACGAGTTCGTGGGTGAGCAGGGCGGTTTTAACTTTGGCTGCATCGGCAGCGGGCTTGTCAATTTTGTTAATAGCAACGATGATGGGCACACCAGCCGCCTTGGCATGGTTAATCGCCTCCACGGTTTGCGGCATGATACTGTCATCAGCGGCCACCACCAGTACGACAATATCGGTAACATGCGCCCCACGTGCTCGCATTTCGGTAAAGGCTTCGTGGCCTGGCGTATCGAGGAACGTTACAAAACGGCCATCATTCATGCGGACTTTATAAGCGCCAATATGCTGGGTAATGCCACCGGCCTCACGCCCCGCCACATCCGTGGCACGCAGCGCATCCAGCAGGGTGGTCTTGCCATGGTCAACGTGTCCCATGATGGTGACGACCGGCGCACGCGGCAGCAGATCAATATCCGCGTCAGCCTCGCCCTTAATACCGGTTTCCACATCAGATTCAGCCACACGCTTTACGGTATGGCCAAGTTCTGTGGCAACCAGTTCAGCGGTATCTGGATCAATAGTCTGGGTGGCAGTGGCCATGACGCCAATTTTCATCAGTTCTTTTACAACATCAGCCACACGTTCGGCCATGCGGTTGGCGAGTTCCTGCACGGTAATGGCTTCCGGAAGAATAACTTCGCGGCTGATTTTCTGGCCGTCTTCCTGCCCCAGAGCCTTCAGACGGTCTTTCTCACGTTGACGTTTGACAGAGGCCAGGCTGCGTTGACGGGCATCACTGGTATCATCTAGGGCACCGGTCAGGGTAAGTTTGCGCAGACGGCGTGGTTCGGTACGTTTATTGGCCGGAGCTTCGACTTTACGGGGATCAGCTTTTTTCAGTTTGTTCTTTTTATCGTCATCAGCGGCAGACGGTGAGGTAAAGGTTTTTCGTTCGCGTTCAGCTGCTGGGGCTGGAATATCCACGACTTTACGGACAATTGGTTCTTCAAAGCGGCGCACCAGGCGTTTCAGGGGTTCATCGCTGGTGGCCGGGCGACGGGATATTGTCAGCGGTGCAGGGGGGGCAACCGGTGCCGCTGGTGTCTGGGCAACAGCTTCAGGTGTCTGGACTTCAGGAGAAGGTACTTCCACAGCGGGCACATCTGGTTGCACACGCTCAGTTTTGCGCAGCACACGCAATTCTTCATCTGCAGAGTTGGTATCACGAGCAGGCGTTGCCTGAATGGCCTTTAAGCGTGCGGCTTTTTCCTGAGCATTCAGGTTCTGCCAGTCATCAGTCACTGGCGTTTCAATCGGACGTTTTGCAGGGACTTCCGCTGGTGTCATTTTGGCCTTCAGACCTTCAGGCCCCCCGGACAAACCACCGATCCGGCGGCGTTTGACTTCCACGGTTACTGTTTTACGCGCCTGCATACCAGACGCAGGGCGTAAGCCAGGCAATCCAAGTTTTTTCGGCAGTTCGAGCTTATTACCGCCAGTGCTGGCGGCGATATTCAAGGTTGGTTTGGAATCGTTGTCGGTGCTCATGCTACTGCCTTATACCTTTAAAATGTGATCGTCTAGGGTGAAGACCCAATACATCCCACGCCGTTAAGCATTGGACGTACCACCCGTCTGTTCTTCTGCAAACCAGTGGGCGCGGGCATTCATGATCACCTGTTCGGCTTCTTCATGGGTGAGTGGCTCTGGGGCAATCATTTCAATGAGTTCGTCCGCAGATAAATCCGCCAGGTCATCCAGCGTTTTAATGCCTTTGTTGGCAATCAGGATCACCAGACTTTTTGGCAGGCCGGCTACGGTGAGCAGGTCTTCTTCAAAGCCCAGTTTCTGCTGTTCTTCTTCAAACTGCTGGTTTTCTTTTTCCAGATAGGCCTGTGCACGGCTGATGAGCTCCGCACAGATAGCTTCGTCAAAACCATCAATATCCATGAGTTCTTCCAGCGGCACATAGGCCACTTCTTCCACGGTAGCAAAGCCCTCGGCTACCAGCAGGTGGGCGATGACGTCATCAACATCAAGAGCACGTTTATAGAGTTCAACGCGAATCTTGACTTCCTCCATGCGTTTTTCCGCTTCGTCGGATTCGGTCATGATATCAATATCGATGCCCAGCAGCTGACTGGCAAGCCGGACATTCTGGCCGCGGCGGCCAATGGCCTGGCTCAGCTGTTCATCAGGAACAATGGCTTCAATACGGTTTTTCTCTTCATCCAGCACCACTTTGATCACATCGGCAGGGGCAAGAGCAGCAACGACCAGTGATGCAAGATCGTCAGACCAGGGGATAATATCGACTTTTTCGCCCTGCAGTTCGGCAACAACTGCCTGTACGCGGCTGCCACGCATCCCGACACACGAACCAACGGGATCAATGGTAGGATCAGCGGTGTACACAATCATCTTGGCGCGGCTGCCCGGATCACGGGCAACGGACTTAATTTCAATAATACCATCAAAGACTTCCGGTACTTCCTGCATGAACAACTTGGCCATGAACTGGGGATGGGTACGCGACAGAAAGATCTGCGGGCCTCGGGATTCCTTGCGGACATCAAAGATGTAGGCGCGGATACGGTCACCCTGGCGGAACGCTTCGCGTTGAATCAGTTCATTGCGTGGCAGATAGCCTTCAGTACGCCCCATATCAATGGTCAGGTTGCCAAATTCTACCCGTTTCACGGTACCATTCACAATTTCACCAACGCGATCCTTAAATTCTTCATAGAATTTTTCGCGCTCGGCCTCGCGGACTTTCTGGACAATCACCTGTTTGGCGGTTTGGGCGGCAATACGGCCAAAATCCACCGGTGGCAGGACATCAGTAATCACATCACCAACGGCGGCATCCTTTTTGATGCGTTGTGCCTGCTTCAGGTTCAACTGCTGCCATTCATCTTCGATCTCTTCCACTACGCTGCGCACGCGGGTAAGGGTGATTTCACCGGTTTTGCGGTCAATGGTGGCACGGATATCGTGTTCTTGACCATATTTTGCCTTTCCAGCGCGGGTAATGGCCTGCTCCATCGCCTGTACAACATCTTCTTTTTCCAGTCCCTTTTCACGGGCGACTGCGTCTGCAATCAGCAGCAATTCGGTTTTATTGAGAGCGGCGGTAGCGTGCATGGGAGATCGTCCTTAATTCCATGTTGCGGTTTTGAGTAAAGCATCAGTCAACACCAGCTTGGCGTCGCTAATATCAGCAAAAGCGAAAGTCAGCAGGGTGTCATCCTGTTTAATCGTAATATGGGCAGTATCAGCTGCCGCACCAATAATACCCTGAAAGCGTTTGCGGCCTTCATGGGGGAGTTTCAAGGTCAGCTTGGCTTCCAGCCCTTGAAAACGGGTGAAGTCCTCGGCTTTGGTCAGAGGGCGATCAATGCCGGGGGAACTCACTTCCAGGTTATAGGCGGTAGCAATCGGATCTGCCACCTCCAGCACTGGAGCAAGATTGCGACTGATATTGGCACAATCTTCTACAGACATGCGCCGTCCATCACTGGGCTCTGCCATAATTTGTAATGTCGCACGATGTTTGGCCGGAGAGAATTTCAGGCGCACCAGATCGTAACCAAGACCAGTAAGACAGTCGGAAACAATAGTAAACAGTGTTTTTTCAAGTGGTTCGGCAGTCATGTTAAATCAGCATTCAGCCATAAAAAAAGTGGGCGCCGCCCACTTGGTTTACCTGCTAGCGGATCTTTTCGGAAAAAGCAAGGGGATTTTATCCTGAGGGAGGTGGTTGCTGTTCCAGTTAACACTATCAACAGCAAGACTGCCGTGATCGTTTTTTGCATTGTGATTGACGAGCGATACAGTTCCGTTGTATTTTTGGATAGTAACAGGTTTCCCAACACAGTTGTTTGAGGCATTTTGTAATGCAGCTAAGGTTCCACCTCCCCAATCTTTGATAGACATCTGATGCAGTGCACCAGATGGATCAACAATCGTGAATACGTATGTTGTCAAGGTTAGAGGTATTTCGGTATCTCCGGTTGATACACGGTGACTGTTCAGCACACCGATTTCAAAAATTTTAAAGGATGCTTTCTTTCCATATGCCACCGATGGAATGTCTTGCATGCCCTTTGTTTTGGGTAATGGAATTTTAGTCATGATCTTATATCTACTTCCTGATAGCTCAATTATAGCAGTGTGTCAGGTCAATAGATGTGCGATCTATCACAATCAGAAAAATTTCACGGCATCACCGCCTGCATATAATCATGCCAGATACGGGCGGGGACATTGCCGCCGGTGCTGCGTTCCATGGGTGTACCGTCATCGTTGCCGATCCAGATGCCGGTGGTCATGCCGCCAATATAGCCAATAAACCAGGCATCTTTGAAATTCTGGCTTGTGCCGGTTTTGCCGGAGCCGCCTTGTGGGATGCGGGCATTGCGCCCCGTACCCACGGAAACGACATCCCGCAACATACCATCGATATCCGCCGTAACGGCTCCTGATAACACCTGTTCTGTTGATGGTTTGCGATATTGATACAGTTCTTCACCATTCCTGGTGGTGATGCGTTCAATTCCGTAAGGGGTATTGCTGCGGCCACCGGCACTTATCACACTATAGGTCTGTGTCATGCGCAACAGGGTGGTTTCACTGCTGCCCAGTGCGCTGCTGAGGTCATTGCGGATGGGGGTGTCAATGCCCAGGCGTGTCGCCAGGCGCATCACCGGCGACATTCCCAGACTTTGGGCAACACGGACAGCCGGTACGTTAAGGGATTCCACCAGCATCTGCTGCAGCGTAACCTCACCACGGAATTTACCATCAAAATTCTTTGGCTGCCAACCTTTAATGTTAACCGGCGCATCAATAACCGCGCTGTTCGGTGTCCAGCCGGCATCCAGTGCCGCCAGGGCAACAAACGTTTTAAACGTAGAACCAGGTTGCCGCATGGCCTGGGTCACGCGGTTGAACTGGCTGAACTGGTATTCAATGCCGCCCACCATGGCTATCACAGCACCGGTATCGCTTAAGGATACCATGGCACCCTGGGCAATATTATATTCCAGGCTGTTGCTGTTGATCTGCTTTTTCAGGGCGGCATCGGCCAGTTTCTGCAGTTTCAGATCCAGGGTGGTTTGCACGACAATATCCTGGGTCAGGTAGCCAATATGGCGCGGGATCATATCCATCACCCAATCTGCAAAAAAGCGGGCACTGTTATTATCCATGCCGGGGGACAGTCGGATTTTTGCAAGCTTGGCCTGTTCAGCCTGTGCCCGGGATAGATGGTTGTTTTCCACCATGTTATCAATCACCTCATTCTTGCGTATATTCGCAAGATCCGGGTTGATGAACGGGTTAAATTTGCTGGGTGCCTTTAATAACCCTACCAGCATGGCAGATTCCGGCAGGTTCAGCGTGCGGGCAGATTTCTGAAAATACTTGTCGGCCGCCGCCTCCAGACCATAGGTGCCGGCACCAAAGTATACGCGGTTCAGATACAATGTCAGGATTTCTTCCTTGGTCAGCTTGCGTTCCAACCACAGGGCAATGACCAGTTCTTTTAATTTGCGTTGGAAAGTACGCTCATTGGTTAAGAACAGATTCTTGGCCAACTGCTGGGTAATCGTGCTGCCGCCCTGGCGGCCACCATTGCCAATGGTATTCATGACAACAGCGCGGGCAATGCCGGTAATATCTACACCAGGATGATGGTAAAAATTACGATCCTCGGTATCCAGAATAGCATGTACCAGGTGTGGTGGCAGATCAATAAGCGGCACCGGTGCCCCATATAAATCACCATAGGTGGCAAAAATCTGCCCGTCTGCAGATATCAGGGTTACACTGGGTTTTTTCTGAAAATCATAGACTGAGCGTAAATCTGGTAACTGATACCCGTACCATAGCAACATGACGCCAAAAGCGACTGCCCCCCAGATAGCCAGGGTCAGCGACCACTTGCCAGTTTGCCATAACAGTCTGCGCAGGCGTGGACTGAAGGTGCGGGTGCGTGTTCTACCTGTTGAGGCGCGTTTACGGTTACTGGGGAGACCTGCTTTATACGGGCTTCTTTTTTTGCGGCGTTTTTGAACCATGCGTCTTTCTATATCGCCTCTTCCGCAATATGGCTATACGTGTTCTGTAAGGATTTTGGCAGTACTCTGGCCAGGGTCAACCATCGGACATTTTTGGCGCCACACGCCTGCAGCACGTGCGTGCATGCCGTTAATGTGGCGCCTGTTGTCCAGACATCATCGACCAGAACGATGTTTTTTCCTGTCACTGCAGTAGCATTTTTCACTAGAAAAGCATCTGCGACATTGGCGGTGCGACTGGCCTGGCTATGGCCTTTTTGTGGCGGCGTATGTCGTTGTCGCTGCAGGCTGATGGTATCTACGGGGAGTCCGGCAATCGTTGCCGTTGCCTGTGCCAGCACGGCTGCCTGATTATACCGGCGGCTGAATCGTCGTCGCCAGTGCAGGGGAACCGGCATGATCAGATGCGTATCTGCCCAGAAATCATGGCCGGCTGCATACAGCCAGCGGGAAAATAACGGTGTCAGGTGCAGTTGATCACCATGCTTGAAGCGCAGAATCAATTCCCGGCTGCCACTGTCGTAAACCAGTGCTGACCTGCCCATAGGCATGGGTGCTGCGCTGAGGCAATGATTGCATTCTGGCACATAACCGCTATACGCCAATGGTAGGCCGCATCGCTGGCAGTGCGGTGTGCTGGTCAGATGCAGGTTTTTCCAACAAGCCTGACACAGGCTGGCACTATCCTGTGTCACCGTACGGCAGGCGGGACAGCGTGGTGGTGTGAGCACCAGGCCGATGCCATGGACGAGCTGGCGTGTCAGATGTTTGGGGTGAAGTGCTATGGCCATACCAGTGATCTTTGACAGCCAGTTGCTGCGTCAGCGTCTGCAACGACGTGCTGCAACGTTTGCACAACATGATTTTTTACATAAAGCCGCATTGTCACGTCTCATGGAGCGGGTGGATGATCTGAACCGGCACTTTACCAGCGTGGTTACTCTGGGCGATTATCTGGGCTATGGCAAGATGCTGCTGCAACAATCGTCAAAAATGAGCAGCGTGCTGGCTCTACATGATGTGATGCATGCGGATATTGATGTTATCAGCCACGGGGAAGCACTGCCGCTGTTGCCTGCCTCTCTTGATGCGGTCTTCAGTTGTAATCATTTACATCTGCTGAATGATATACCAGGGTATCTATGGCAGGTACGACATAGTTTAAGGCCGGATGGCCTGTTGTCCGGTGTGATGCTGGGCGGAGAAACCTTGTCCACCTTACGGCAGGTGCTGCAGACTGTTGACATCGAGATATATGGCGGTATGGCAGCACGGGTGCATCCCATGGTGGATGCCTACAGTATGGCAGGCCTCCTGCAGCGGGCGGGATTTGCACTGCCGGTGGTGGACAGTGAAAAAGTGAGCATCACTTACCCCAGTGTTCAGGCATTACTGCATGACTGGCGCGGTATGGGGTTGAATAATACCCTTATCGGTAAGCGTCCAGCACTAACCAGACGATATATGGCAATGGCCGAAGAGATCTACCAGCAGCAGGCACATACCTCGGATGGGCAGCTTACGGTTATCGTAGAGTTGATTTTTTTCGCTGGCTGGACACCAGCTGCCGGGCAGCAGAAACCACTGCCGCGTGGCAGTGGAAAGATAGCCTTAGGCGATGCTTTGCAGTGACACTGTTGTATCATGCATCAGAGCCTCGCAATCCAGTTCCATTTTGGCGATGGTAGAATGCATATCGTCAAGAAATGTTGTGAAGGTACGGCGTTCGGCTTCGCTGCACACAGCCGCCTGCATGGCAGCCTGGTGTAATGTTTCATGCAGCGTCTGCAAGACGCATCTGTTTTGTTCAAGCTGCTGACTGCGTTCGTCTTGAATGCTGCTCAGCATTGCCATTGAGCAGTACTCACCGCAAGACAGACGGTAGGCTACTTCTTCCAGAACGCCTTGTATTAATGCATTCAGTAACTGTGGTGAATTCTGAATGCTGCGTTTTGGAGAAAATAGCGACATAAACACACCTGGCAATGGTTAATATTAAGTTAATACACTACCAGAAAAAACCCCTTTCGTAAATGCAGACTTTTACCGATCCCAGGGCTGTTAATTATCTGTTGATATACCGGCTGCGTCTCAAGAGTATGGCCAAAACTCTTCACGAGATTTATAACCGGTTGACAGATGAATTGGATGCTTTCCGCAGTACCGCCTTACTCCGGCCTTGTGCCGAAGTTTATTCAATGCATTAATAATGCTTGATTATTTGAATGGATGCCGGGCTAAATCCGGCATGAAGCAGTGCCAGAACCTACGCAGTGCTCATCTACATCTAGTAAACTCCGCTTTCTCGCGTTTTTCTGCCTAACAATTCCTCAAAAATTCATCGCCTCCGTAAGTCCTGAGTGCGTTTTAATACCCGCCACTGAAAATAAATTTTTCCCGTTCCACCAGGTCTTTTTTCAGTGATTTATTCACCGCGCTGTAGAGATCTCGGATAGAGACCATCCCGATGGCGCGTTTACCACTGACCACCGGCAAATGGCGGCAATGATGATTGCGCATCAGATCCAGGGCTTCGTGTGCACTGGTATCCGGTTTGATGGTCACCACTTCATTGGTCATCACCTCGCGTAACAGGGTTTTTCCAGGATTTTTACCCTGACCGACGACGCGGGTGACAAGATCACGCTCGGAAAAAATACCGCACAGATTCTTGGTTGCAGGATCAATGATCATGACTACCCCGATGGATTTTTCAGTCATTAAATCAACAGCTTCTTGTACTGATGCATCTGGCGTGAGCACGTGTGTGATCATATTACCAATGACATCCGGAATAACACGAACAGTCATAAAATATCCCTTGCTTGTGTTTTTTTATGGGATAAAAGTACCACTTTTTTTGGTTTTCCGGTAAGACTATCGTTTCTGATTTAATTAAATTTTAATATTTATCTTTTGCAGAATTTACGTAGAACGATCTTTTCTGTCATCCTGAGCCCCGTATCAAGTACGGGACAGGCTCCGCGAAGCATCTCAATAATTACAAAGGGATCCTTCGCTGTGCTCAGCGCTTGTCTTGAGAGAAACGAAGCAATGACAAAGGCGTTTCGCAAAATTACCCAGCGAGTGGGTGGTATTTCTCAACAACTTCCTGCAGGCGTGCCTGTTGAACGTGCGTATAAATCTCAGTCGTACTGATACTGCTGTGCCCAAGTAATGTTTGAATGGTGCGCAAATCAGCACCGTGATTCAGCAGGTGGGTTGCAAATGCGTGGCGCAATACATGCGGTGACAGTTTTGTCGGATCAAGACCGGCGTTAATGGCAATATCTTTGAGAATCAAGGCAAACTGCTGTCGTGTCATGTATCCTTGACTGCTGCGGGCGGGGAACAGCCAGGGGCAATCCGTAATGCCACGGGCAAAAAATAAAGGACGTAATGGCAGATATTGCTTCAAGGCTTGCTGCGCGGCGGGGGTTAGCGGCACCAGCCGTTCCTTGCGCCCCTTACCCAGCACGTTAATAAAATCAGGATACTTAATAACGGCGGACACGGGCAGGGATACCAGTTCAGTAACCCGCATACCGCTGGCATACAGCACTTCCAGCATGGTCGTTGTACGCACACCGACGGGTGTATCATCCAGTGCAGCCGTATCCAGCAGCTGGCTGACATCTGCTTCGGTGATAATGGTGGGGAGTGACTTTCTGCCTTTTGGCACATTGATGGTGGCAGCAGGATCTTCTGTCAGATGTCCATCCTGGTGTAAAAACCGGTGGAATTGACGAATTGCGCTGACGGCGCGGCTGGCGGTACTGGTGGCATAATTTGTGGACAGGTGTCTGACGTAAGCAGAAATGGCAACAGCGGTAACGCTGGTAAGCGTTAACCGCTGTTGTTTCAGGTACTGTAGATAAGCCGTAATATCGGTATGATATCCACTGACGGTATTTGGGGAAGCCCCACGTTCTGCAACCAGCATATCGATAAATAATGCCAGGCAGGCGCTACCGTCAGGGGTGGATGTTGCGATATTACTCAGCTTTCTTGTCGGTTGCAGGCGCATCTGTTGTGGTGCCAACAGCAGGTGCATCCAGAGATGTATCTGGTGCAGGCATGGACTCAACAGCATCTTTAGCGGCATCAGCAGCATTTTCTACGGCATCAGCGGCTTTCGTTGCGGCATCGTCAATAGCGTCAGCAGCATCACCAGCCGCGTCTTCCACAGTGGTTGCAGCATCGTCAGCAGCATCTTTTGCGGTATCCATAGCATCTTCAGCTGCATCTGCGGCTGGGGCTTCGCTGCCTTCAACCATTGGAACATCTGTTGTAGATTGTTGTTGCTCTGGCTGCACTTGCTGTACAAAATACGCAAATACGCCAAGGGCGATCAACAGCAATATGATAATAACCTTTTTCATGGCTTTTATGATCTCTTAAGGGTTGGATTAGGGTTGAGCGATTTTTCATAAAGATGAATAGCAGATTTGTCAAACATGTTGCGCTGGTAGGGATGCCGGGATCAGGAAAATCCGCTCTGGCAGCGGGGTTGCACCGGCAGTATGGCTTGTGTTGGACGGACACTGACGCAGCGATTGTCACGGCTGCAGGTAAAAGCATCGTTGATATTTTCAGCGAAGATGGTGAATCCGCATTCCGGCAGTACGAATATGATTGCATAGTCAGTGCGTTGGCAATGGAAACACCAACCCTGCTGGCCACCGGCGGCGGGGCTTTTATTCAGCCGCATACCCGCACCTTGTTGCAAGCACACGCTGCGACTGTATATGTAGCTGTTTCTTTGCCGGTATTAATACAACGATTACAGGGAGACACCAGCCGTCCGCTGCTGCAGGACGATGATATGGTGAAGCGACTGACAAGGCTTTACCATGATCGTGAATCCGTGTATCAACAGGCCGATATGGTTTTTGAAAATACATATTCCAGCACGGCGCAGGCGACAAAAGCCTTTGCAGATTTCCTGGCGCAGCAGGGACTTCTTCAGCATGGCGATTGAAACCGTGCCTGTACAGCTGGACGATGCACCATATAGTATTCATATCGGTGAACATCTGCTGGCGTCTCCGCTGCCGCTGGCTGTAGCTGCAAAAAAAGCCGTGCTGCTGACGGATCGCAATACAGCGGGGTTGTATGCGCCGCAGGTGCAGCAGCAGCTTGAGGCACGTGGTCTTGAGGTTATCCATGTCAGTATGGATGTGGGAGATGCCGCCAAGAATTTTGCAACCCTGGAACAGGTTTGCAGCACCATCCTTGCCAGCACGATTGACCGTAAAACCCTGCTTATTGCGCTGGGTGGCGGCGTGGTGGGGGATTTGGGTGGCTTTGCTGCCAGTATGCTGGTGCGCGGTATCCCGTTCATTCAGATGCCGACAACCCTGCTGGCAGCCGTAGACAGTTCGGTTGGTGGCAAGACGGCCATTAACACACCGCAGGGTAAAAATCTGATTGGTGCTTTTTATCAACCCCGCCAGGTGCTGATTGATACAGCCTATCTGAAAACCTTGCAAAAGCGTGAAATCATGGCGGGTTATGCAGAAATCTTAAAGTATGGTCTGATCAACGATGCTGGCTTTTTTGCCTGGCTGGAACAGCATGGCGCGGCGGTGTGTACCTTACAACCAGATCCGCTTATTAAAGCTATTCGGCACAGTGTTGCGGCAAAAGCGGCAATTGTTGCAAAAGACCCACATGAAAATAAAGGCTTGCGTGCGTTGCTTAATCTTGGTCATACATTCGGTCATGCCCTGGAAGCAGAACTGCAGTACAGTCCTGATCTGCTGCACGGCGAGGCCGTCGCCATGGGCTGTTTAATGGCGGCACATCTGTCCGTGGCACGCGGCATCATGCCATCGGCATCATATCAGCACCTCAAAGATCACCAGCAGGAACTCGGGTTTGCCCGAAACCTGCCTGATTTGTTGCAATATCCATGGCAACCGGAAACGCTGGTGGCGCACATGTTGAAAGATAAGAAAACGCAAAATGGCAAGAAAACCTTTATTCTATTGAGGGATATTGGCCAGGCTTTTGTCGCCGATGACGTGACAGACGCGGAAATACTGGCAACATTAAGGGAATTTACCAATGCCTGAGACTATTGATAACGAGACAGTGCTGTATGCTGTTGCTGTCATTCTGGCATTGATCATTTCAGGATTGTTTTCCATGGCGGAAACGGCATTAACAGCCGCTTCCCGCCCGAACATGCATTTGAAGGAAAAACTGGGCGATCGCCGCGCAAAAACGGTTAATGCCCTGCGGCATGACAGTGAAAGCCTGATAGGGGCACTGCTGCTTGGCAATAACATGGTGAATATTCTGGCCACCGCTGTCACAACATCCTTGCTGACGGCGTTGTTTGGTGAAGCAGGTATTGCCTATGCAACGATCCTGATGACCGTGGCCGTTCTCATATTTTCGGAAGTCATGCCGAAAATGTACGCCTTCAATCATGCGGATGCGGTGGCCGTGGCGATTGCACCTGCGGTAAGGATCTGGTTATGGCTGTCGTGGCCTGTAACCTGGACAGTGCGTCGCATTTCCAATGCCTTACTCCGGTTGATTGGTGGCAAGACGACAGTACAACTGGGACGATTCCTCAGCGATGATGAATTACGCGGTGCTATTGAACTGCACGGTACAACGCCGGATCGCGAAGACGTACATCATGAAAAGATTATGATGCGCAGTATCCTTGATCTGGATGCGGTGAGTGTTGCGCAGGTGATGACCTATCGCCGTAATGTCAATATGCTGGATATTGAGACCCCCCCGAAAGCCCTTGTCCAGGCGGTATTGGACAGTCCTTTTACCCGGATTCCGCTATGGCAGGATGATCCTAATAATATTGTGGGCGTGTTACACGCCAAGGCATTATTGAGGGCGATTCAGGATCATCCTGATCCATCAACACTGGATATCAAGGCATTGGCGGCATCGCCTTGGTTTATCCCCGATACCGCCAACCTGCTGGATCAGTTGCATGCCTTTCGTGAACGGCGGGAACATTTTGCTCTGGTGGTGGATGAATACGGGGCGTTCATGGGGATTATTACCCTGGAAGATATCCTGGAAGAAATTGTGGGTGAAATTGCCGATGAACTGGATGCGCCGGTAACCGGTGTGCGTCGTCAGCCGGATGGTACGTTTCAGGTACAGGGGAATGTTGCGGTACGTGATTTGAACCGTGAATTTGACTGGAACCTGCCCACCGAAAACGCCACCACGCTAGCAGGGTTGATTTTATGGGAAGCCCGCCTGCTTCCCGATGTAGGACAGGTGTTTACGTTTTATGGTTTTCGCTTTGAAATTTTGCGCCGACAACGCAACCAGATCACCCTGGTACGGCTGCGGCCACCGGTTAAATGATAAGGTTAACGGTCTTTAACCTGGCCTGGAAATCTTAGCATCATCCCATCACCGGCGTTTGTCTGCCGGGGGGCAGTGTCATTAGGGATTTCCCCCTTGAATTGCGAATGTTTGGCCAGCTGTAAATGTTGTGGTGTAACACTTGCGCACGCCTCTACAAGTTTGAACAGCAATGCAGGCTTGCATGTTGCGGCGGATAACAACCAGTCTGCTAATGCACCACTGTGTTCATGTTCTGCCTGATAGCGGTTAAAGTGATGATAATTAATAGGATCACTGCTCAGATGTGGCTGCAAAGATGTAAAAACAGTTGTTCTATCCTGTGCAGCGGCAGAGCTCATTTTTCCAAAAAATTGATGCGCCAGGGTCACGGCGGTATCAGTATTCTGTTTAATCATTTGCTGCTGTTGGCCAGTTTGATAAGCATCTTTCTCGAAACAGCTCTCTAAAGCTTGCATGTACGCATCATTGACAGAAAATCCAGGGAGGAAAGGAGCATATGCCGTTTGGATGCGTTTCCACAGATCGTCTCCGGCAACACGCTCCACGATGTCGGGGCAGAGAGTCAATACTGTTGCCAGATATTGCAGGCTGGGGATTTTAATGGTGGGAAGTTGCTGATAAGGCTTCAGCTCCTGATCGTGGGCAAGAAAGGTGAAGAAACTGGTTGCCTTGGTTAATTCTGGTGCCGCATCATGTTCTGGCAGGTTGTCATATCTTACCATAAATGCATACAGTTGCTCGCGCTGCAAGTCTGGAAAACAGGATGTCCAGATCAATATTTCTTTGGCCTGTGCAGTGCACCATTCTTTCCAGGCATTAGGGGTGCTGTGTTGCGCGAACGCTTCAACAACAGACACTGTCTGCTCTGTTGATAACAGACAATGCAGGGATGTCGGCAGTAACAGTGTTGCGCCGGAATCTCCAGAAGCAACTTTTGCTTCCTGCATTCGTAAGAAGGGATGCTGCTGATTTTCTGGTAACGCAGCATTCAGCGTACGTAATGCATGATCAAACGTGCCAGATAAAACCTGTTGTCTGGCAGTGTTTAATGCAGCTTGTGTGAATGCAGCAGGTTCAGACATGAGCACTTAAGCAACTTTTGGAAGATTCTGCAGGGCGGTCATCAAATCTTTAACCGCAGCAACAGATTTATCAAACATCGCCTGTTCTTCAGCATTCAGCTTGATTTCCACAATGCGCTCCACACCACCGGCACCAATGACCACCGGCACGCCAACGTACAGATTTCTAACACCATACTGGCCGGTTAAATGCGCTGCGCAAGGCAGGACGCGCTTTTGATCTTTCAGATAGCTTTCCGCCATTTGAATGGCGGCAGCGGCGGGCGCATAAAAGGCAGAACCAGTCTTCAACAGGCCAACGATTTCCGCCCCTCCATCGCGGGTACGCTGTACAATCTGATCCAGTTTGGCTTGGGTTGTCCAGCCCATGGCTACCAGATCCGGCAGAGGAATGCCGGCTACGGTTGAATAACGGGTGAGAGGTACCATGGTATCGCCGTGCCCACCCAATACAAAGGCGGTGACGTCTTCAACAGATACCTTGAATTCTTCGGCCAGGAAACAGCGGAAACGCCCAGAATCCAGTACACCCGCCATGCCTACGACTTTATGTGCGGGCAGACCGCTTTCGCGCTGCATCACCGCAACCATCACATCCAGCGGGTTGGTAATCACGATCACAAAGGCGTTGGGCGCGTGTTGCTTAATGCTGTGCGCCACATCGGTAATGATTTTACCATTAATCCCCAGCAGGTCATCACGGCTCATGCCAGGTTTGCGGGGAATGCCGGCGGTGACAATCACCACGTCGGCGTCCTTAATCTGGCTGTAATCATTGGCGGCACCACTCAGATGACTGTTAAAGCCTTCCACCGGCGCGGTTTGCGCTAGATCCAGGGCTTTGCCCTGAGGCACACCGTCGGCTACGTCGCAGAGAACAATATCTCCAAGCTCTTTCAAGCCCGCCAGTAATGCGAGCGTGCCGCCAATTTGTCCGGCGCCGATGAGAGCGATTTTGTTGCGTGCCATGGGATGCTCCTTTGTTTTTGTATTCTGCACGCTAACAAAAACATAAAGCCGTGAAAAGAAGATTAATGTGCTACGACTTACGCAATACCCCGATTTACATAACTATCCGTTTTTCCTGCGGAAGCCGGAATCCAGCAAAAACATATAGTTCTGGATCCCGGTGCTCAAAGGGAAAACGGAAAAATCGTTATTTTACATAAGTCCTGTGAGCATCTTTACAAACATTTTACCATAATATGGTGTATACTGTCGGGATGAGCACTGTCATTCAGGAAAATATTGATCGCGATGGGTTTTATGCCGCCCTTGAGGTATTTAACGAACATTATTCTTTTGATGCAATATATCTCTTGAATGAGATTCTGAACGAGACGGTACAGATTGATGGTCTGCGGCGCAATATCCGCAGCAATGCGGAGAAAGGGCAACAAACCCTGCACAATGCCAAGACTTTACCAATCACCGATACGGACGTTGAAGGAGTCCGTCTGGGCGGCGATGAAGACGTGCTGATCGTCAGCCATTGTCAGGATGATGATCCACGATACGAAGCACCCAGCTGGCGTGACATTGCATATAATGATTTCAGTAATTTAGGTGGGTTTAATAACGCGGTCGGGCGTGAATTGGCAGATGCGTATCTGTATCAGGAATCCCTGGAGGTGCAAATTGAAGCCTACTGGTACGGTGTGCGGCAGATCAGTTACACAGATAATGTCGAAAGTCGGCAGCAGGCGGCTGCCTTCATGATGCGGGAAAGCGCGAAGCGTTCTCTGGGTTTTGGTTTGATGCTCATTGATCACCCAAAGAATCAAGGAAAAAGTGCTGTGTTCACGGCAACGGTCATTAAAAACGTGCAGGATGTCGACAACATCCGTGACATGGAAGGTGACATGAAGGTCGGGGTTAAACAGCAGTGGATGCTGACAGCAACACAGCGCCGCACCTTGTTAACCGGCGGTGCGATTTTGCTGCCTGGTGAGGAATCCGGCCTGCCCCGGGAAACGTACCAGCTGCCGGAAGCAACCAGGCAGGCGCTAACGGCTGGCCTCACCGCAGCAGATATTGAGAAAGTCGCCAAATACGGTTTTAACTATGCAGCAGGACATGAAGATTTTTCGCCAGATAAAGTGGTGCCATTCCCCGAAGCTGCCAAGGACTTGATGCGACAGCAACTGCCACCATACATCGTTAACGATCACGATCCACTTTTTGAGGACTTACAAGCCTTCACCGCGGACGTTGCCACTGATGAAAATACCGATACGCGATTGTCCGTCTTTGAACAGTACCTGGCTAAATTTCTGGGTAAAGTCATGGCACCGATGTCGCAAGAGACGCGCACCGAATTTTTACAGGCGTTTCAACCAGTATATGAACGTCTGAAAACGGTACGCACCCCCGTCGATGCCGCCAACCAGATCATTAACATGAGCCAGCAGCATTGCTCAAATGGTGGCAAGGTGCGCATTCTGATTACCAATAAAGTGAATGCGGGCGGTGCCAACGTTGCGTTGGGGGGGCTTGCTGATGAAGCCTTGAATATTGAAGAAAAAGTTTCTGAGGGCTGGACACGCAAACTGTCGGGAGCAGGCAATATTCTAGCTTTTCCACAGGCAGGTAATCGTGAGCCGGATCGAATGGCAGCAGTCTATATTTTCAGAGATACAGGGTCAGATACAGCGGTGACACAAACGGTTGCAGAGCATATTGCTGATCTGGTTGAACTGGATCAGGCTGTTGTTATAAAGACAGGGTTAGGGAGCTTGCCTGGGCGCACTGCGTCCAGCCCGGGTGGATTTGGTCGTTCGATGGTGTACCTGGAGATTGATGAACCTGTTGCATCGTTGAAAGAGTTGTATGAGCAGCATTTAAATCCAGCTGTTGCATTAAGCAGGCAGCGGGCAGAGCAGGGAATTATTCTTGATCTTAAAGATTTTCCAGGTCTTGCAGGGCATGTCATGCTTGACGATACGGTTGTACGGCAGCCACCACGCGAACAGATTCCCGCAATCGACGAACAACGCTGCCAGCAACTTGCGACATCGCTGTTGGCAGGGTACTCTAAAGCCCCTCCCCGAGGCGTTGACACGTTTGCCAGTAACGCCAAGGCCTATGCCGGCAGTTACGAAGCGCAGTCAATACGGCAAAGGAAAAGCGACACGGAGCGTGCTTAACGCACTGCCACGACATCGGCATCATTCGTAATAAAATACAGTGTCTTGTTGGCAATAATCGCGGGGGTACTCACACCGTCTGGTAATTGCAGACTGCCGGTCATTTTACCGTTCACGGGTGAGAATCCGGCAAGCTGACCACGGTTACTGGCAGCATACAGCGTGCCCCCTGCCAGGATCGGGCCAGTCCATAAGATAGGGTCTTCCTGATCTTCCACGTCTTCATAGCTTGGCAGCTGGCTGACCCAGTTAATTTTTCCGGTACGGCTGATAGCAATCAATGCATTACTGCTACTGATGACAAACAGGTTGTCACCGGCCAGCCACGGGGTGTTAAGACCACCAATAGAGCGCATCCACAGACGTTTGCCGCTGCGTGCATTAATCGCCACCATGCGGCCACCATGACCAATGGCATAGACGATACCCGTATCAATAAGCGGCAAAGCCGTAATGTCAGACAGGGTGGCAATGGAGGAATAGCGATTGACGCCGCTTAAGGAATCTGTCCAGACAGTACGGCCATTATCCGATAACAGGCCAACCAGTTCCCCCGATGAATACGGCGCAACCACCAGACCATTACTGACCGCAGGACTGGCACCACCAACAATGGTTGTTGTTTCGCTGAGACCGGCACTGTACCACAGGGTTGCACCACTGTTGGTGTCCAGGGCGTGCAGTTCGTTATCGACTGTCAGAATATACAGTCGACTATCACGCAACGTTGGTGCAGCGCGGATGGGCGAGGGGAGAGCTTTTTGCCATACCATGTTCCCGGTTGCGGCATCCAGGGCAAAGACCTGGGCAAAGCTGGTGGTGACATATACGTGCTTACCATCATGCGCCAGACCACCGGTGATCGTACCGCCGTCCTCATTATCCGGCAACAGCTTGCTTTCCCACAAAACATCACCAGTCTCGGCATTGATGCCTTTAACACGGGCGTTGGCATCCATGGTTACCAGCGTATTGCTGATCAGGACAGGTGATACTAGTGCCAGACCATCAACGTCTGGGGCTTTGCCAATGCTGGTTTTCCAGAGGATCTCAGGATTCTTACCAAAATCGGGGTGCTGCATCACATGCGTAGATGTTCCGCCCGCTTGTGGCCACAGCATATTCACTGATGCTTCCGGCAGCGTAATGGCTTGCGGGTTCAAATCAGGCGCAAGCTGTTCGCCCGATGTCAGGATGGCGATACGCTTATTCTTGTCCGGGACATAAGTACCGGTGTCTTTGGCGCAGGCTGCTAACCATCCAGCGCAGGACAGCAGTGCTAAGGCCGTAAAAATGGGAGATATACGCCGCATAAATTACTCTTTAATGAGTGTGGGCAGGGCAAGTAGTATTTGCGTGGCACGCTGCTGCATGGCCTGCGGTGCCTGGCTATCCTCGCTGATGGCCTGTAGTGCGCTGGCAACGTCTGCCTTTTTGGGTCGGTCAGCACCACTTTTCTGTGCTTTGCTTAACAGGTCAAGGGCAATAATCTCACGGGCACTGAACTGCCAGGGGCTGTTGCTTGCCGCCAGGGCAGAAAGTTTTGCTAATGGTGCGGCAGGGACACCGGCATCAACCATTCTGTATCCATACAGGGTCAGTGCCAGATCCCGGTCACGTTGATAGAGTCCGTTATCATTACTGAGTGCTAAGTAGGCTGCATCCGGTGTGCTGTTGTTTGCGGCGGATTGAAAGCGTGACAGAAGACCGTATCCGCTGTCAGCATCAGCGTCTGCAAGTGTCTTGAATATACTGGTAGCAGCTTTAGGATCAGTACTCGCGGTGCTCTTGCGCGCCTGTTCGTACTGACGGTTGGCATCCGCCCTCTGTTCAAGGCGGTGATCTGCATACCAGCTGCCAGCAGCAGCGGCTATCAGCACGGTAATAACACCGCCAATGATTTTATCAGCATGCCGTTTCCAGAGCAGCTGCAGGCGTTCAGCCTGCATTTCCTGGTTAATTTCGCGCAACAGCGGGTCAGATTTTGGATTGATCTCTTTCATGAGGCGTGACCATAAGGCAACCCCGCTGCGCGATCAAGTGGATACTGAATTATGCTGCTGCAGCGGTAACAGCATTACTTATTGCTGCAATCGCCAGCGCTTGTGCGGCGGCATTCACCACTGCGGCAATGCGGATTGCTGATTGAATCGCCTGCTTGCTGACCTCAGCTTTGATAAGATGATGGGTGTGCGACTCAATGCACATGCCGCACCCATTAATGGCTGATACCGCCAGGCTGTAGAGTTCAAAGTCAATCTTACTGACGCCTGGATTGGCAATGACGTTCATCCTTAGTTTTGCAGGCATATCGGAAAAATCCTTGTCACCCACCAGGTGCACGAAACGGTAGTAAATATTGTTCATGGCCATGATGGTGGCAGCGGCTTTGGCAGCATCAACATCAGCAGATGTCAGGTGCTGCATGGCTTCAGCTTCAATAGCATTAATCAGGGGGGCATCCTTGGTGGCATAGGCAGAGGCCAGGGCGGTACCGAAAATCTGTGTTATCGACAGTTCCGGTGATCCGGCTGTGGTTAATACGGTGGACAGGTTCAGGCGGATATCCTTGGCGGTATCGCCCATGGCATCGATAATAGATTCAATAGACATGGTTTCTCTCCAGAAATGAGGGGTGCCGCCACTGTGACGGCACCTTTGTGCAGTAATTTAGGCAACTTTAATGGTGTCTTCGCCTTTCTGCCAGTTGCACGGGCAGAGTTCATCAGTTTGCAGGGCATCCAGAACGCGTACCACTTCAGCGACGTTGCGGCCAACACTGAGGTCGGTCACCATGACAAAACGCACAATGCCTTCAGGATCAACGATGTAGGTAGCGCGCTGTGACACACCGGCTTCGTCATCCAGAATCCCCAGATTGCCGGACAGTTCACGTTTGATATCTGCCAGCATGGGGAAGGGCAGGGCGTTCAGTTCTTTATTATTCTGCCGCCAGGCCAGGTGTACGAACTCGGAATCAATGCTGACCCCCAGTACCTGGGCATCACGATCCTGAAACTGCTTGTTGAGTTTGCCAAATTCGGCAATCTCTGTCGGGCAGACAAAGGTAAAATCCTTTGGCCAGAAAAACACAACCAGCCATTTGCCTTTATAGGTTTTCTGGTCAATTTTTTTGAAAGCCGTGTTGATGTCGTTGGACACCACACCCTGCAGTGAGAATTCTGGAAACTTTTTACCAATACCGATCATTGCGGGACTCCTTGTTTGTTGCAATGCACCATGTATAGATGAATTACCATGATAGGTAAAATCAATTGTTCTTATTAAATTAATAGATTTATACTATAAATGTGCGCAATACATATAATGTTCGCGTATCACGAAAAGTGCTTATGCCCGTATCTTGGCTGTCAAGCGAAACTTTTGTTGCGTAAGTATTTTTAGCCTCTTGACCGGAGCTGTGCCGCTCGCTATCAAGGGCATCCTAATAGTTGGATAATAGACATGGCACAGCATAAGTCAGCAGAGAAGAGAATTCGTCAGACCGAGGTGCGCACCGCTCGTAACCGCGCCGGCATGAGCCGTTTGCGTACTTTTGTCAAGCAAGCAGAAACAGCTATCGCAGGCTCTGACAGCGCAACAGCGGTCAGCGCACTGTCCGTAATGCAATCTGAACTGCATCGCGGCGTTCAAAAGGGTTTGCTGCATAAAAATGCAGCGGCTCGTAAAATTGCCCGACTGACGGCGCGTTTTCATAAAGCGCAAAGCAAGTAGGCTTTTAACGATCGCCCGATCAAGGGCGGCATTTTTCATCACTGTGTAAAATATTCATCAACCAGGTCTGGTTGCCTTCTGTGCTGGGCAATTGATGCGTTCAACGGACGTATTGTTGTATGCCTTGCGCTGCTTGAAAACCCGTCAATTTTATTTGAGGATGGCATGAACAATACCGACTGGCAGACTGTGAAAGAGCGTTTGCGCACCGAAGTTGGTGACGCTGCCTTTCGCAGCTGGCTGCAGCCGGTAACCCTGACCCGTGATGCTGGACAATCCGTGCAACTGACCGTCCCTACCAAATTCATGCGCAACTGGATTGAAAATCATTACGGCGAGCGTATCCGCAACACCATTCGCCGTGATTTTCCTGACGTAAACCAGATTGAACTGGTGATAGATGAGTCCCCTCTTGCAGGCGTTGCGCCACAACAGTTGTCAGAGCCCGCTGTTGTTCCAGGTGACATTGCCGCACTGACAGACCCCCATGGCCACAGTAAATCCCTGGATCCCCGCTTTACCTTTGAGCAGTTCGTTGTTGGTAAATCCAATGAGCTGGCCTTTGCTGCCGCCCGCCGGGTGGCGGAATCTGAACAGGTAACTTTTAATCCTTTGTTTTTATATGGCGGTGTAGGTCTTTGGAAAACACACCTGATTCATTCCATTGCATGGCAT